>JAJZYV010000256.1 GCA_021797955.1 Thermoplasmata archaeon | reverse complement strand
GGGGCATATTCTACTATGTATCATTGACGCTTCAGGAGCTCATAGAGATCTTATTGCTGCTTGTCATAATATATGTGATTTTGAGAATAATTTCTGTTATAGTGGCGATTCTCATTTATTCCCGTGATGAAAAAACGATTCTCTCTATGGAAAAAAATGAAACAGAGGAGGTAACTGATGTCAAACAAGAGTTATAAAGCAAAGAAAGTGCAGAGACAGAGGGAAAGAAATAATCAAATTCAGGCTCAAAAGAAAGCAGAGAATGTCAGGAAAGTTATGAGGTATTTGCCGATAATGCTCATAGTGGTAATCCTGATAAGCCTGTTTGGGCTTGGAATAGTACACCTACCGAATTACAAACCGCCATTTTCAGCTCCAAACAGCACTGTATGGGGTGGAGGCGAACAGATATCAGATTCTTACGTTACTGCCAACCTTACGGTGTATTATTTTTCATGGTATGGTTGCCCTTATGGCGCAACGGATTCATGGGCTTTTTATGAAGCCATTTCCAGTTATACAAATTCAACAGTCATAGACAACCACATCACTTTGCATACATCCAGTTCAACCGATACCTATCCCAATACACCTGGGCTGCTGTTCTCATCATTTATTTCGGGTGACCTCCATTTCAATCCCGTTTACGTATATAACCAAACAATGACAGGAACACCAAACAATCAACCCATACCAAATTCGGAGCTGGTAGGTACTGGGATATACGAGATAAATCAGTCAGTCCCTTCTGCAATTGCGCAACTGGAATATCATTACATGGTTCAGGTTCCTGTTAAGGGTACGTCAGCAGCAAGTTTTTACAGCTTCAATTTGCCTCATGTGAATACGAACATCATCATTGCGGGACCACATGGGGCATGGATCTTTGATGGACCTATCTACAATCCGTCTGTACTGGTCGGTTTAACTCCCTCTTATGTCTATGGGCATTTGAGCAGCATTGGTATAGGTGGTGTCTCATCGATTATCGGCGCATTCAAGTCGGTGGGTTGAAAATGGCAAAAATAGATGTGTTTGTGGATACTGAAACGACAGGATTCGGTCATGTTGCCGATCCTCCTCGGGATGATGCAATCGTGGAATTTGGCATGGCTTACAGGCTAAATGGTGAAATAGAGAAGATTGGTTGGTTATGCAATCCTGGTAAGCGATACTATGCTAATGGCAGAGCAAGTGGCGCACTTTCAACCAGTCAAATAACAGAAGACGAAATAGAACAGGCACTTTCCGATAAGGAAGTATCAAGAATGGCAAGAGATCTTCTCGACAGCCTTGGAAACGTTGTTCTCCATTCTTACAATATCCCATTTGACAGGCCATTTCTGGAAAAGCCCCCTTGGTCTTTCAACAAATATCAATGGGGAGATGATGTCATGGATGTTGCCCACCACTTCTTTGACCTACCTTGGGACTACAAAATAGGGCTAAAACGGACACTTGAACGGCTCGGGCTACAACCAATTGGAGAGCCTCATCGTGCCGTCACAGATGCGGTGTCAGCAATGATGGCATACGAGTTCATAAAGAATAAAATAAGCACTTCAGATACAAACAAATCATAGCACTAAACATAGCGCTAAATAAATATACTAATTCTGTTTTTTGAACTTGAGGAGTTGAGGTAGATCACAAGTAGGTCCTCTTGGAAATCAACAGAAAGAAGGCATGCAAAATTAATCGGAACGAAACGCACACCGTTGTCGGGTGGGAACTCCTCTCATACTCGTTCAGATACGCTGTCTGATTATTGGTACATTGAATCAAAGTTAAAAGCGAAGGTTCCATTTCTGAAAGACTTCCGCTCGGAAAATGAAAGAGCGCTTGCCCGGGACCGGATGCCGCTGTGTATTTATGTTTCAGGCGGCATTTCTTATGTATTCTTGAAATACGTCGATTTTGTTAGAATGGTGAATGCCTGTAATCCCGGAGAAGGGAAATGCACTACCGATGATCTATTCTTCTGTAGCAACTGGTATATCTGGACAGAATACAATAAAGATATGCCTTACAAATCAACCTTCATAGACACACAGAAGAAAGCGGCTGAAGAAAAAAAGGTTCCTGTTCTTGTAGTTCATGAAAAAGGAAAGAAAAATGACGTTTGCATTATGACCCTTATTGATTTTATCTCACATCTCCAACCTTCCGTTGTTTTCCCAAAGGTTGGAGCGGAGGTTGCGGATGCTGCATAATCCGAATGCTGAATCGGATACGGCCATAGCGGAGAGAATAATCACTATCCTGACTGAAAAACTCCCAGCAGGTGCAACATCTAAGTGGATTGCTTATGTATATTCTCATGAATATGAAGAGATATCCACACAAAAAGTCGTGTGCATTCTGGAATCTCTTTATGCAGATGGGTATGTCACCCAGCATGTTTCACCCTCAAAAAAACCAAAGCGGATTTTTTCCAGGAGCGGTGCAGTTTTGCCATCGGAAACTGCTGATCGCTGAATGCAAATAGATAATGCAAACATATATACCACCCTTTGACAATGATCCTTTTGAGGAGTTGAGGATTATTGGGAGAATCAAAGAGGCATAAGGGTAAAAGAATACTGGTGTTTTCATTCTTGGCATTCCTTGTTGCAATACTTGGAATATCAGCAGCTGGCTACATATCTATAGGAGTTGCGGACTTGCAGCATCATAACACGGTGCTTCAGAGCAATTCTGTGGTGATTGATGATTATGGTAAAAACATTGATTCGAAATACCAGAAATTGCTTCTATCGTCAGTCAACGGTACTTCTACGGTTGTGAATGACTACTTTGCAGGTAATGCAACGCACTATTACAATCCAGATTACCTGATCACCAATGTCACAATAGCGCAGCTCAATAACCACGCAGTGAATGCTCTCAACTTCACATCCAATCTTCATGGCAATGTGAGCGTCTTTGTTGGTTACGGGACGAACTACAGTAATTTCGTGGCATTTGCGAAAATATCCGGAGGCAAGAACAGCACAATTGCCTCGGTTTCCATCGGTCCTTCGCAACTGACTGGTTCGCAGACTTCATACCTGATGTTTGAGGTGTCATTTGCAAAGAACGTAACTTTCCCATCCTATACTGTCCATTTCAGCCTAAAAGGGGTTACCTCTTCGCTTGGCAGTTACGTTGTTGGTGAAGATGTTGGGTATGCGCTGAGTGGATCTCTCCTCTTTGCATTCGGCATCCTTGCAATTCCACACTATGATGGTGGAAATATTACGCCTAACAAACGTATAGGGAGGAGGTGAAAAGTCGATGGTTAATAAAAGAAAAGGATCAAAAGGAGCACGGAAGAAACCAGGAAAAGCACGCAGGAAATCAGGCCGCAAGACATCCAGCAAGAGGAGGAGATAAACTTGTCTGACAACACTTACTGGAAGGTCGCAGATTCCAGATGGGACAGGACCGCAGTAATATTTGCGACCCTCGTTTCGCTTCTGGAAATGTTTCTGCTTTTCGCAAGGCCGCAGATATCATTTTTTGGAACATCGCAGGTGATAACGCAGGCCCTCCTTGCTTTCGGTCTTCTAACTGGAGCCCTTCTATGGGCACTGGTTGAATTGATGACGCCTGCAAGAAGGCATTACACGGACCTGATATTTAGGTTCTTTGGGTCTTTCATTGTAGGGTTCTTCCTCGGGGCATATCTCGCATACTATTTCAACTTTGGTCAGTACATCCTCGTTCCTATATACAGTGGAAACGTGCTTGCGCTTTATGAAACATTCGGGATATTCTTTGTGTTCATAGTTCTCGTATCAGATGCTGCCTGGGCGCACAACAAGGCATTCCTTAAGCATAAAGACCGTAAGAACATGAAGAAAGCCGCAGCATTCCTTCCGCTCTTCGCATACCACTTTACCGCCGCCTCTTCGACATCGACGTCATCCTATCTTTCAACAATATT
>JAJZYV010000255.1 GCA_021797955.1 Thermoplasmata archaeon | reverse complement strand
TTGCTGTCCTGTGTGATATTTCAATAGCCTATTCCATGCATGAACTTCATCAACCATTTCATTGAGTCGCACTACCATAAATTCCAATCCTATCACAGTAGATTCATTTACGGTTTCTTTTTTATCGACCATAATTATCAGTTGATAAATTGCCAGACAAATATACAATTTCCTATATCTTTTGTATATTGGACATTTACGACCCCATTGATATAATAGTCATTGAACTACCTCTGCCGGGATTAAATCATAACTTTATATCCTTCGGAAATAACTTCATAACATAATTTTAAACAATTTTAGTGGATTTTAAAGCTCTACCTCTCAGAAATGCCTTAATCTTACGACTGCTTTTGGCATTTTTATGTATTTTAGATGTATGTGTCCGTGAATTATTAGGACACAAAAATTACTGCTTATTGTTGCTACACACCATGACCTCTCGCGTAATCCGAGGGGTGAGTCAAAGAACCAAGACGCTATGCTTTTGACCATTGAGATAAATAATGCATCATTTTAGAAATACAATACAGTTATAAGAACGGTTTACACAATTAATATGCCATGGAAAAATTAATTATTATTTTGGAATTGAAGTTTTATGCCAACAAAATATGAAGTTCTCTCAACACTGTTTAAAGATGAATTGCTTGCAGTAGCTGCATCATATGGGATACAGGTGAGTAAGAGTTGGCCTAAAGGTGATCTTGTTGATGTCATTGGCGATAAACTTTCATTGGCTCAAATTAAGAAGCTGGTCAAAGAATACACTACAGTACCTGAGAACGAAATTGAAGAGGTCGATGAGAGTGTGAAAGAACAATCCAAAGGAACACGACCCGCTTCTGATGTGTCCGATATTCTTGGCGCGATGAAGAAACAGAAATTTACAAGAGATGATCTAATAGATGAATTAAAGAAAAAGGGATATAAGCTTACGCAATCAGGGCTCAGCGAAGAAGGAATTTTGAACCTTTTCCCAAAATTTACTGATTATATTAGAAATTTATTGCTGGGAGTCACAACTGGTAAGGGTCTGGAATTTAGAACATATAGATGGATGCTCACTGACAAGGAAATAAAATGGGAAATCCGAGAGAATGGTGGAGAATTGGCTATTGAAAGAACTGTCCAAGGGAAAGCTGGACAAACACAATTTGATGTTTATTTTAGGGTCCCAGAACGAGGGTTCATGAAAAAGGGGTTCTTAGAAGGATTTGTAGAATGCAAGAATCTTAAGAGCGGGATAACTGATAACTTAATCAGCATTTTTCAGGGGCAAGTGGAAGATGTTTGTGACAAAACTGGTAAAGCACCACTTTTCGCAAAGTTTGTGTCTTCGTCATACTATATCCAAAGCGCAATAGATTACGCAAAGCATCATCCTGTTAGGGCATATAGCCGAAACGTAAATATTGAGCTATGGCAAGAAAAGGAACCAGGCATATTCCGAAGAATACAATAGATATATTAGAAATTCAATTCATATTTAGAATGCTTGATATATATATCATTAAAACCACTATAAAAGGCGAAATTCGTTAGTTTATAGGATGGTTATTTTGAGGTAAACTAACTAAAAGGTTAGTTTGGTAGGCATTCTGAAATGGTTGGTTAGAACTCCATACGTTATAGATGGGGGGATTAAAATTAGGGTCTTGGAAGTTAGCAGAAAGAATATTTTTCTAAATTCTTAAAAACATAAAACTTGTTAGGCTAATTTAAGGAGGTGATAGGATAAAGCAGCCTCCACCCCAAACCATACTTTTGTCATGAGGGTACACCGTCGGATCGATCAGTTCCTTATCTAATTTCGATGATCCTCTATACTCATTCAATTCTTTTTCAAGGTTGGAATATAAATTGAGTATGCTTTCTTTCTTGGAATCTGAAGACTTGCTACCATCGAAAACAGTATAAAATGCAAACACCCCCATTCTGAAGACACTGTCCTCATTTTTTTCCGATCTCACCGCGAAAGATATTCTCTTGAAGTCCTTAGTCACCTTATCAGAAACGTTATAAACCCTATTCTTTACTTCAATCGCTGCATATGGGAAACTGTCGCTTGTGCGAACTACAATATCATATCTTTTGTTTTCTCCCCATTCTTCAGGAGCTCTTTTCTTCGGTGGATCCTGTGATTTACTCATGGATTCTTCGAGATATACGTATGCAGCATTCAACTTCTTGAGTTCATTCGCTATATTTACTGTTATGAAGTATTCCGGTGAAAATGATAATTCAGTAAATTCATTCGTAAGAATGAGGTGTTCTTTGACGGCTTTCTTTATTCCGGAATTGACAAATTCAACAATGTTGTTATAGGATACATTGGCCATAAAAAGTTAACAGGTAGATATTTATAATATTATCATTTTAAAATATAGATTTTGATTAGGGAGTTTGATTTGGACGTGACTTGAATGATTGGTGGCATTTTCTATAATGCTTACACACCAAATTATACACTATACGAGGTGTCAGACCCACAATGTTATTACTCACTACTAAAATTGACATTGAAAACATGATCTGATTCTACAATATGCCCATAGCATATTTCACGTTAAAAGTGTGTCTTTCCCTGTATATCAATGCAATTTTCAGGTAGGGTTTTCAGATTATATAGTATTAAATATGTAGTCGAGAATAAATTTTTAATATGGTATACAGCGAGGCTTTAGAAGTCCTGCAAAGAGATATTAATTCAGAAGAAAAGAAACTTGGGAGATATTGTCGGCGTTGCAGTTATGATGGAAAGAAAGTCCATATGCACACTGCAACAGTTCAATGGACGGATGAACAGCACAATAAACACACAACCCCAATCCTGCGAGTGTGCCCAAAATGCAGGGATATAAGATGGCTACCTGATCAGATTGAGAGATCAAAGCAACAAAGCGGATACGTCCACGCTCCGCAAACATGGACAGAGAATAAAGGTGCCGAGAATGAGAAAACCTACCAATCAGGAGGATTTTCAAAGCTTGAATACGCTGACTTGATGAAAGAATTGGCTATTATCCGAGATCGTCTGCATTGGATCAAAGAAGCTCTCCAACAGGTTGACCCCATGATTAATAAGGCAGGGATGCCACAATTTAACTGGAAACAGTTCGTAAAAATCTACCTGGAGAAGATTTAGATGACCAGTGAAGACGTTTACGCAAGTGCTTTAAGGCTCATTGGACAACCTGTTTCTGTTGGTTTTACGCCAAAGAAGAGGAGTATCACAAGCGTTTCTATTCCGAAATTCAGGGATGGTCTGTTGCTGAAGCTAAACCAGAGATCTTTGATCCTGATTGACTCCATAGATGGAAGCAGATCAAGGATTCCCCTTGACGAGATTTTTGACATAAGGAAGATGATCTGAAATGCTTGGAGCAGGCGTTATCACGCGATTCAATCCGAGAGTATTCGGGACTCTGCTTCTGACTATGCTGGGAATCATTCTTGTCATTCTGAAATTCATGAATGATTTTGCTATTGGAAAAGGCACATCCTTATACTACGAATTAAACGGAATTATGCTCGCATTTCCCATATTCATTGCCATAGCAATTACATTGATCTTTCACCGCCTCGTGCTTGGCTACAAAACGATGATCCTAATGTTCGTAATCTGGCTGATAATTTCATATCTCATAATAACGCCAGTAGTGCTTGGTGGAGTTTAACCTGATGAGATATAAACTTACAAAATAACAGCAGGAAAACAGGGTGACCAATATAATGTGTCAGGAAGGTAATGAATGCCTAATTGTAAGCAGTGTCATAAGAAATTGATGCCATTAATGGCTGTCGGGATAAGAAATCTAAATGTGGGCCATTACTGCAAGAGATGTAGGCGGATTATTCCAGGGAAGGATGTGAAGGTGGAGAGCGATGAGATATGAATCCGATGTTTGACGATAATGGAATGTTGATTCTGAGACAGTCGTTTGAA
>JAJZYV010000254.1 GCA_021797955.1 Thermoplasmata archaeon | reverse complement strand
TGATAACTGTCCTTGTATTTCCCGGTTTTCTCGTGAACAGAAGATTAGGTAGAAATTTATTTACTAGGCTGAGGGGTTGATTTATCAGTATTTACCGTTCCACTTCAAATTAAATAAGATGAATTAATAGGCTAGCATTGGAAAGGAAAGAGATTTCTGTATTGATAACCGTATATGAAAGAAGTGAATTTATCAATGATGCCATACGGTCAGTCCTAAATCAAGACGTTTCACCAGAAGTCTACGAAATTATTGTCATATCCAATCTTCCAATCCATATTGTGGAAGAAAAACTTAGATCTAAGATCAAGTTTATTGAAACGAATGAAAGGGAAGTGGGTAAAAAGTATCTTTTGGGCATGAATGAATCAACGGGTAAAATAATCACATTTCTCGACGATGATGATCTGTACCTTAATAACAGATTGGGAACCATTTTAAGAAAATTCAAGAATTCAGGCGGGAAAATTTATTATCACAATTCGTTCAATCTCATAAATGCATCTGGAATGAACGTCAAATCAACTTTCAAGAAAAGACTTCAGGAATTTTCATCATCCGGGAATAGGGTTGATGTAGTAGGCAAAAGAAAATTGAGCACTTTGGTAAAACTTAAGAAAATCGGAGCCGACTTTAATATGAGTTCCATAGCGGTTTCAAGAGACATTCTTCGCGATCCGGGTCTTTTACTTTACAGCAGCATAAAATCTCCAGATATCTTCCTTTTTTTCGATTGGATAAAATCAGATGCTTCGATTTATATAGATACTGAGGTACTGACCCAATACAGGATCAGGGATGAAATGGACAACCCCATTAATAAAACGGTCAATCCGGAAAGAGACCTGAACACATTGGGATTCAGGCAAAGATCAATGATCTTGGATTTTGCAGGAAATTCAGGAAATAAAGTATTGCAAAAATACGCATGGTATGAGTGGTATGATTTCTTGTTGTACTCCGATCTAACAAGGCTGAAGCATAGGGTGGTCAGGAAAAGAGGGCTGGTATTTGAATATGCAAGTCAGCTTCCCTGCTCCAAATATTACCTGGTAAGATATTTTGTAAGGTATTACTTCCTTTATTTTGCTGCACTCGCTTATCCCAAGATTATCGATTTTCTTAATTATTGATTATGATTTAAATATTTTACATCCTTATTTTCCAGTAGAGACCTGTAGCAATCAATGATTAGATCAAGCTAAGGAAAATCTTTTAAATATGCCCATTAATTAAAATGTTGTTAAGGTTCAAGAAGCAAATTTAGAGTTAGAAACCATATTTCTTTCCATACTTCAAATAGTGTTCAACTGTGTCTTTCAACCCGGAACTAAAATCATGATGAGGTCTCCATCCCAGGGACATGATTGATGATGGGTCAATTGCATAGTGCCTGTCGTGCCCAGGTCTATCGGTAACATATTCAATCAGTTCCTCGCCCCTGTTCATCAGTTTGAGTATTTCCCTTACGACTTCCAAATTTGACCTTTCGCCGTTGGACCCTATGAGATATGTTTGTCCAATAACTCCCCCCTCAAGAAGGGTGCGAACAGCATCACAGTGATCTTCCACGTGAATCCAATCCCTCACCTGGTTGCCATCCCCATATACTGAAACCTTTTTTCCGTTCAATATGGAGAAGATGGAATTGGGTATCAATTTCTCCCGGTGCTGATGTGGTCCGTAATTGTTGCTGCAGTTGCTTATGGTCGTCCTTAGGTCATAGGTGTTCTGAAAGCTCCTTACAAGGAAGTCAGCCGATGCCTTAGATGCGGAATAAGGATTTTTTGGGTTGTATCTTGATTCTAGTGTAAATTTTTCAGCAGAGTTGTCAGGGAGTGTTCCGTATACCTCGTCCGTTGAAATTTGGTGAAACCTCAGATCGTGTGTTCTCGCAAATTCAAGGAGCTTAAACGTTCCCATAACATTTGATTTTATGAACTCCTCAGCATTTTTTATGGAATTATCAACATGGGATTCAGCTGCAAAATTCACAATGGTATCTATGTCCCTCAATTCTCCAGAATGTGCAGAAATATTGTTTATATCATCCCTGATGAATTTGTATTCCTTTCTTTCCTGGACCTCCTTAAGGTAAAATGGGTTAGAGGCATATGTCATTTTGTCAACGTTAGTAACTTCATCGCCATTGCTCAGGATGCTCTTCACTACGAAATTTGATCCGATGAAACCGCTTCCCCCTGTAACCAGTATTCTCATGAGTTTACACCATATTCAAAATCGCTCATTACGTTATCTATCCCGGGCCATTTTCTGTCCTTTTCGGAGAGGGAAATATTGATCCTTGGCCAATCTATCCCTACCCTACGATCACTCCAGATAAGACCGTTTTCGGAATCCCTGTTGTATTCAGAGGTTGCCTTGTACAGTACCATTGAATTCTCCAGGGCAATAAAACCATGCGCAAATCCTTCAGGTATCCACAGCATGTTCATGTTTTCCGAGGATAGTTCTGCTTTGACATATCCTCCAAATGTAGGGGAATTTTTTCTTATGTCGACGGCAACATCCACAATCTTTCCCTGAACGCATCTGACAAGTTTGGCCTGGGCAAATGGTGGATTTTGAAAGTGCATTCCCCTAAGCGTACCCTTCAATGAAAAGGACTGGTTGTCCTGGTTGAATTTCTTCATTATACCAAACCTTTCAAATTCAGATTGCTTGAACGTTTCCAGAAAATATCCTCTGTCATCATTATATCTGGTTGGAATGAGTAATTTTACCTCCAGAATATTTGTTGGCCTTAATTCAAATCCCATTTTCAGTTTCCCTCCTCTTCCTTCATGCTTTCCCCGAATTGCCTTAAGCTGGATTCAAGGGAATAAAAGTCAAATGGCACAATCGATCTTGCTTTTTCAGTATTAAGGGACGAATCAAAGGGACGCCTGGCAATCATCCCCTTGAATTCCTTAACTTCATTAATTGACCCTGACAACTCAAAGAACTGCTTTAATGCCTTAGCGAATGTATATCTTGATGTCCTCATACCCGCCACATTGAAAATGCCTTTTACGTTTCTTTCCACCAGTTCCTTAATGGCCGTTGCCAGATTCACCGCATGTATTGGCGAGTAAAATCCGACTAGGGCATTAACCTCACCTCCTGATTTCAATGTCTGATACACGAATCTTGGAAAATTTGCAGAATTGCCGTACACGCCTGAGGTTCTTACAATCAATGAATCCTCAGATGTTTCTGCATAACAGTCCCCAAGCAGCTTGGTAAGTCCATAATAGTTTATCGGGTTGGGAATGTCATTCTCTTTATAATCGCCTACATCCCCGTCGAAAACATAATCTGTCGATACATGAACAAGCTTTGTGCCGATGATGTTGCACATTCTAGACATTTCCCTAACGCTCAGTGCATTGATGTTCAATGCATCGAATTTTTGAGTTTCACATCTGTCCACATTTGTATATGCGGAGCAGTTGATAAGGATATCAGGCTTCCTGTCTTCTATCAACCTTTTCAGATTTTCAAAATCCATCAAATTTAAATTTAGATGATTATCTGATTTTGAATGATACACTGGAATTGAGTCATGATATAACTTGGTGATCTCTCTTCCAAGTTGACCACCTGCACCGAGAATCATAACCGAGCGACCCATTTCATTTAAACTCCATACTTGAATCTCTTCCCATTATTACAACCATGGTTTTTGAGTGATTCCTGTCTGTCCTTATTTTTGCGTTTGGTCCTACTAGGCTCTCCCTCATGTGGTATTTCTCTTCAAATTCCAGGATTGCTCCGTCCATAATTACGGAATTCCCTATTTCCACGTTCCTGATAACGCAGTTGGACCCTATGCTCGTGTATGGCCCTATATATGAATTTTCAATAGTTGTTCCTGATCCGATATAGCATGGCCCGAGAATAGTTGAATTACCGGATATCTTCACATCCTTCCCAATCATGTATCTACCGCTG
>JAJZYV010000253.1 GCA_021797955.1 Thermoplasmata archaeon | reverse complement strand
ATAGAATTACTCAAACCAAATTATTCAAAAAGGTTTCGCAACAACTTTGTGTTTTATAATGGTCAATTTATTCCTTACCCATTTGAAAACGGAGTTTACCAGCTTAATCCAGAAGAGAGAGTAAAGATGGTGAAAGGAATAATTGACCGTATGTTATACATCTCAAAGAATGGAGAATGGAAACCCAAAAACTTTCTTGAGTGGATTACAGGTTTCTTTGGGGAGCAGATGGCGAATGAGTATCTAATCCCCTACAATGAGAAGATTTGGAAGAGACCACTGGATAAAATGGCTGCAGACTGGGTATTTTCACCTGGCAGATTGCCATTTCCTGAACTGGAAAACATGCTGTTGACAGTTGCTGGTATCCCAAATACTGGGTATAAGGAACAGGCATATTTCTACTATCCAAATACCGGTGGCATAGCTTCATTATTTAATTCTCTTCATGAAAGACTATCAGAAAAAGGTATGGAAATTATAACAAGGGAGAAGGTTCTCAGTGTTAAAATTAATTCTGATCATACTTTTAACATAAATAATAAATTAATTGCAAATAAACTCATAAGCACTATCCCATTACCAGAATTACTGATGTCATTGGATGACGGGAACAATTATGAAGAATTAGCTGGAAAATTTGATTACAACAGTGTAGTTGTTGTTGGTGTAGCAATAAAAGGTAAGACGCCAAACCATACTTCAGTTTATGTTCCAGATTCAAGAATAATTTTTCACCGCTACACTTGGATGAGTTCTCTAATGTCACCAAAAAACCATGATAATAGCAACCTCATTGCAGAAGTAACCGTACCAAAAGATGAGAAGATTGATTTGGATAAAATAGTAAAAGAAGTGATAAATGGGTTGCTGGATATAGGAGTAATAAAAGATGAAAGCTCTATTTTATTCACTAGGGTATGGCTTAACAGATATGGCTATCCCATTTATTCTCTGGATCATAACGAGGTAAGAGAAGAAACAATGAAGATACTCGAAAAGTATGGTATTAACTCTGTCGGGAGATGGGGCTCTTGGCATTATTGGAACACTGATATGGTGTATAAGGCAGTCTCAAATGGAGAATGGGGAGTGTAATGGAGTCTTTTAAAATCAACTATATCATATATAGTACAGGTAGAACTGGCGGGAATAGGACACTCCTTAACTTTATGAATGAACTCGTGAAACTAGGCCATGAAGTTTCCATTACTACGCTCAATTACGATAATTGGTTTCCGCTTTCTCGCGATGTCACCATTATTTCCGAAAAAACTAAATTTGACCCATATTTTTACGGTATGAAATTAATAAACCGCAATAATGTGATTTCAAGAAATATCGTTCTCATGAATAAACTATCGGATCTAGCCCCAAAATCCGATATCAATGTAGCTACTTTCTCTCCAACAGCGTATATAGCCAGTTGGAAAAGTATGGACGGTTCAATTCCATTTTATCATATGCAACATTTTGAAACAATAATGTTCAATGATCCATTAATGAAAAAATTTGTGAGTGATACCTATTTTCTGCCAATACATAAGATTTCCAATTCAATTTGGCTTAGAGACAGATTATTTGAACTTACGGGCAGAAAATATTCCATAGTCAACCCTGCAATTGAGCATGAAGTTTTCTATCAGAGAAATATGGATTTTAACGGTATACGAACAGGAGAGAACAAAATAAATATCGTTGCTCTAGGAAAGGGGGGATGGAAAAACGCCAAAGGTATTTACGATGCGGTAAAAAGGATTCAAAGTATTGAACCCAATAAGAAAATTGTCCTTCATTATTTCGGACACACCCCTCCTGAATTCATTCCGTTTGACGGGAATTCCACCGTGTTTCATAAGGATCTTAGCGACAGCGAACTAGCTCTTTTATATTCAAACTCTGATATTCAAGTGACATTCTCAACCGCAGAGAGTTTTCCATTGCCACCACTTGAAGCAATGGCCTGTGGCTCTTCAGTGATAACAACACCATATGGCACTGAAGATTATGCCGTAGATGAAGAAAACGCTTTGATCGTAGAACCGAATAATATAGACATGTTGACCCAGAAAATCAAGATACTTGTTGACAATGAGGAACTTAGAAACAAACTTAAGGAGAATGGAATTATGACGGCCAAACGATACAACTACAAAGATCAAACAAAAATTTTAGAATCAGAAATGAAAGTTGCATTGGATGAGGACACAAAAAAAATATGAGGTCTAAGATATTATGAAGTTCCACATGACTTTACATCTATTTTATTTCTGTAGGCTGCACAATATGATATTCAGCCTGTTTTAATAAATCATCACTTTGGGTGCGTTTTCTTTTCAATACCTGATCAAGTTTCATGATTACCATCACCATCCTATTTCCAACTTAAAACATGAGTTTCACAAACATATTTTAACTTAAAACGGTGATTTAGGAGCTTTCCTTTCAAACACTTATAATGCACAATAGTGCTTTCTCTATTAAAAATATGAGAAACACTCATTTATGTTCCTAAGGTTTGTGAATAAGTGGCATAAATACGGAGTGGAAGAGGATGCCAAGATTGCAAAAAAACACTGAGAAGATGGGAAAAGAAGAAGAATATATATGGACCTGCTAAAGAATGAAACTGACAGAGAAAGAACACAAACGCGTATCCCTGACCAGTTCATGGAATCAGAACTGGCTAAAAATATTATACAAAAACAGATCCATATCTCGACAGGAATTAATCCTTCTTCATCCGATCCCTTTTCCGTATAAATAACTTTACAGTCTCCTCCAGGCCCTTATTCATCACAGTATTCTTTGATCTTGCCGCCATGGCTTTCTGTTTTCTCTCAGTGAGTGTTTCAATCTGATCATGGAATTCCACTCCTCTTGAAAGCATCACATATATGGTTTCTATAAGTATCCTGGCAATTGCAACTATTGCCCTGTTCTTTCCAACCCTTCTTACAATGCTAAGATATTTCATCTTCATCTTCTTTGAATATTTTATCAGAGAGTGTGCTGCTGTTACAAGTATGAATCTTAGCATTGAAGGGCCATGCTTTGTTATATGGCCCTTTATGTCTCTGTTACCGGACTGGTTCTGTCTCGGTGTTAGGCCTGCATATGATGCAAGTTTCTCCTTTTTTTCAAACCGTTTTATGTCACCTATCTCTGCCACAATTGATGTGGCAGAATACAGGTTGATCCCCGGAATTGTCACGAGAAGTTTCACATTCATGTTTCCCATGGTGCATCGGGCCATCTCAGTCTTAACTCAAGCTTTTTTACGTAATATGTCGAGATCAATTTTCAGATCAGACACCAGGTCTTTCGCTTTTTTCGTTATCTCACTGAGAGAAAGACCGTGTGGTACAGATATGGAAAATCTTAAGTTTTGACTGCCAGTGGATTTCGGCGTTATATATGTGGGTAGAAGGAACATGGAAGAGATAGGCAAATCACAGGGCAGAGGAGAGGATGTAAGCCCATGAATTTGCGTGCGTGTTATCCCCTCCTATATCAAAGCTATTCGAAAAAAAGGTTAAGAGAGGAGATGATCATGTTCAGTAGATTCGAAATTCTGGGAGAACTTCAGCCAGTACCTCCGAAGATTGAAGATGCTGCAATAGTAGTTAAGAGCACAAGTCGGAGAATACAAAATCTCTCCTCAAGAGATTGAAAATACGGTATCCAAGAAAAGTTGTAGACACAGTTATAAATTAAGGTGAACTGTTAGAGAAAACACTTCATCTTACTAAATTACAAAAGGATTCCTTATTAATTTTCATCGAAAATCAAGTTATAACGATCATAATTTTTTCAAATTTCATCTGTTTATTGTGGGTGACTTCAATCCACCAGCCACAAGTTATATGAATGTATCCCGTATTTCAATGTTTCAAATACAATTAGTTTAATAACAAACTGTCAATAATCATTTGAAAAAATGGCACAAAAGATTGCAT
>JAJZYV010000252.1 GCA_021797955.1 Thermoplasmata archaeon | reverse complement strand
TTTGCGTAACGGTCATCCTTTCCTGCTCAGTCAATAGCATGATAATTCTGAATTTAGTTGGATTTCTGAATAGATCGGACAGGATTTCATAGCGATTTTGAGTCATTGGTGGATAAGTTAATATATATATCTATCTGGCATTAAATATTATGGCTTAAATAATGCCCTAATTCACTCTGAAAAGCAATGATTGAGAAAACGTAATCTAAAGTATGTTGTTCCTGGACCTTATCCAAGACATTTCAAAAATAGTTTTATGTACAATCAAGGATGCTATATCCCATCCTGATAAATGTGTTACTTTTAACTATAAACCTTATCTTATAGGCACAAATTCATTTCATTTGTCAACAATCAAAGCCATGGGTAAATTCATATAGTAATAGAAGTTGTTAAGCCTCGATAATGAAAGGAAATAATATGGAGTTAATGAAACGCCATAGAGAAGAAGCCAGTATGATAGCAGAGGATCTCAAGAAGGATGAATCTGTTGCTGGGGTTGTTCTACTTGGTGGTGCTGCAAGAGGGTTTGTAGACGAGTTCTCAGATCTTGATATTGGAATATTTTTTGCTGGAGAGTACAGTGGATTAATGGCTGGAGAGCACAGATATAATGGACTTGATCTTGACGTCATGCTATTTGATTATTGGCACTCGCTCTCTTCAGCATGGTCGCATGCACAGAGACAGGCCTTTCAGGAGTCCAAAATTCTTTTTGATCGAAATGGGAAACTTGGAGCCCTAATCAAGGATAAACTTGTATATAGTATGGAAGAAAGGCTTTCTGACATGTTGGACCTGATAATGAGACTTCAGTGGAGGGGGTTCAAGCCAGAGAAAATAAAGATACCCGGAGATTATGATGAAAGTCTCCCTTATGACCTAATGGCCAAGAGGGGTTGCACGGCCTGCTCTCATTTCGACGTCAACGAATCTCTTGATCTTGCAGTACAGCTGCTTTATTCGTTCAATCATGAATTTATTCCAGATCATAAATGGCGATTAAACAATTCATTCAAACTCAAATGGACTCCAAAGAATTACAAATCTCGTGTATCTGATATAATTCGTTGCGTGTCTGTGGACAAATCCGAACTAAAAAGACGAGCCGAAGTTCTTAACGGTCTTTTAACTGACATCCTGGCGAAAATTCAACTGGACCGGGAAATCCCCGAGAACGGTTATGAAATATTTTTAAAACTGAGCAATGAATATAATCCGAGGCAGTGATAGTTTGCTGAATACTAGAAAGATCACTAGACAGGACTATTCATCCGTCGTTAGTATGCTTGAAGATGGGCGTAAGGAAGGCTTCTTTGCACCTGGAAAGGAACTTTCTGCAGACTCGTTAGACAAATACCTGAAAAGCGGTTGTTATGAACACTATCAAATGGACGTGATTGAATATAATGGAATCCTGTCAGGTTTCATAGATTACTATATCTATGGCGGGGTAGGCAACATTCTTGGAATCTACATTCTGCCCGAGAGGAGACATGAACATCTTGGAAGCCATCTGATTCATATGTGTATAATTAAATTTGAACAGTTCGGATGTCATAAGGCCAAAGCGACTGTTTATTCTTACAACAACGTTGCGCTCTCATTCCTGGAGGCGAACGGATTCAAACAGTTGGCTATGATAGAGAATGATGAATTTCATAAAGGCGTAGTATATATGTACAAGGATTTAGCGCCTTGACACCTTTGCCTTTAAAACTTTTTTCCTCAAATCCATCATAGCAACCATGTGGCTTGGTTTCCTGAATCTCATCACCCTTTCTAGAAGCAACTGAGGGACAGTAAGGATTCCAGCCGATATACCAAAGGACACTGCATCAAAAAGCAACTGTTGATTTGTAAGCACCATGGCTGCCAACCCAGTTACACCTAATGTAATCTCTGCGACTTTCTTAACCTTGGGGCTTTCAAGCTTTTGTGTTATGGAGTTAAGAGAGTCGTAAGACTGCGCAGCCTCATTGACTGCTTCTTCAACTTGTATCTTTCTATCCTCAAATTTAATATCCTTGTTCTGTTCAAGGCGGCTGTCAATTTCAGCCAGTAATTTTCTGAGTACACTGGTGTCCATTTCCAAAGCAATATCAATGTTATTTGGCAGGTATATCTCAAATTTATCAAGTATGGCTCTTCCCACATCTGAAGGAAAATTGAAGAATTTGCCATTATTAATTTGAATATCCTTTGCCTCATTTCCAAAGGACTTCATCTTTCTCTCCACGTTCATCTTATCTAACGGGGTAATACCATCTAACGAGCAAAAAACAGGGTCCGCCAGAAATCCTGAATAAAAATAAGCCCATGTGTATGCTGTCGCAGGGTCAGTCTTCCCTTTTTCCAATATTTTCTGGTATGTATCATAATATCCAAGTGCGCCTATCTGAGCGAGAATATTAATGCCTGTATGTTCAATCTCATTTTCTGAACCCTTAACATAATGGTTCCAGCCTATTCTCTTGGAATATTCACCGAGGTTTCCAGAGAAAAGCTTCTTGCTCTCTTCAAGAAAATCGTCTAACGAACCCGACAACACAGAAAGATAGCCAGCATTTCTTATTTCTGCTGAAGGTGCATATTCTAAGATTGGATCCAGGTAGTCCAGATTTTTGTAATCTAAAGGATCTGAATCTAAAGTAATGCTAACTCTTTTTCTAGAGACAAGCTCAATCAGTGTGTCAAAGTCAACGCCGAGTTTCTCCTCCAGCATCTGCCTGTTCTTGTAAGGTGGAAGATCGATTAAGATGTTGTCAAGGTAAGGTATTAGGGTGTAAACTGGTCTTTCAAATATGTAATGACCATAAGTGCCTTCCAGTTTAAGTTCAGGGTAAAAGTCACGTATCGTCTTCTTATTGTTTGAAGAGGCTGATTTAGCAATCCTGGCAGCTTTATCAGCTTCATGCGCCTTTTTCTCCTTAAGCTGTTCATAATCCAATCCAACTCATCCCAAAACCTTTCTTGTTCCTTTGAAGCACATTAGCATTAAAATATTTAAAATTTATTCGAAATCTTCAAATCGGCTGATCAATTTGACAGACTAGATTTATTATATTGTATTTTCTAGGCTTTATTCACTAACCCAATTTCAATGAGTATTTTTTTATCAGATTCTCAGCACCTTTCATCCCAGCTAGGTATCCCCATGGCTCATGTGCGTCTGACCCGTAAGTCACTTTGCAAGACTTTTCCCCACAAGCTCTTGCCATTTTGTCAACTAGAAGTGGCGCAATTTCAAGATCATAACCATTGATTTCAAGTGCAATTTCGTGAGAAGCTGCTCTATCTGCAAGGTTTTCAAGTATATCATCTATGTTGTAGGGGACTACTTTATGTGAACAAGCAAGTCTTACAGGATGTGATAAAGTTGTTGCTTCCAATTTATCGATTTCAAGCGCAACTTCTTGTTTTTTCATGTATTTTACCCATGTATTTCTAGACATCTCCGGGCTAACAATACCTATGGATTCTATATCTCTATTATTTATTTCATGGATTGAAACATTTCTGATTGTGGCTTTTGAGCTATTGACAAAGTCAGAAATCTCGTTCATTCTGGACGGAATAAAGTCTATTTCTAATCCAATATACACGCTGATACCGGGTCTATTGGCGTCTTGAAATAGACCCTCATACTCCTGAACGTTATTGAAAATGGTACCTATCTTGTGGAGTGATACAAATCGAATATTATTTCTGATCTCCTTAAACTGAGAAATATGCTCTGTTATTGAAATTCTCTTTAGACCAACTTGAGTAGCTCCATTGATCATGGCATCCATGCCATGTACAAGTATGTGTGAATGCATATCAGGTAGCATTTTCGTGGATCGTTAAACATCTTTCCGATATATACTTTGAGTAAATTGAAGATATCTCTTCAACTCTTTGGTAGTAAATAATAAACCACCTTTCCATTATAGCGCATGAATACAGAAGAACTCTTCAAGAAG
>JAJZYV010000251.1 GCA_021797955.1 Thermoplasmata archaeon | reverse complement strand
ATTCAAAGACATAGTAGATTATGTAAAGGCGGGTAATCAAAAAGAGCTTGCAAAGAAATCGCAACTTCACACCATTATATTAACAATGGTCATTAAACATCTTCCGGATCCAAAGCAGGCACAGGCTTACAGAATCCCACAGATATGGAAAGGCAACCTTGAATCTGTTAACGGAAAGGCAATGATGATCTGTGATCCCGAAGGTCCTGTTAACATGATGATAACGAAGATAATTGTTGATCCACATGCAGGTGAAATTGCGGTTGGAAGAATTTTCAGCGGTACATTGAAACGGGGCCAGGAGTTATATATTCTCGGCACCTCAGGAAAATTCAAACTACAGACATTGGCCATGATGGTCGGCCCGGATAGAATACAAATTGATAGCATGGCGGCTGGAAACATAGCAGCAGTTATTGGTCTAAAAAGCGCAATAGCAGGTTCGACTGTAGCCGCACTGCCTGACATGGAGGCATTTGAACCAATGATGCATTATACAGATCCAGTGGTAACGCTTGCAATAGAAGCAAAACACACATCAGATCTTCCAAAACTCATTGAAGTTTTGAAGACAGTGTCAAAGGCCGATCCTTCAATACAGGTCAACATCAATCAGGAAACAGGAGAACATCTTATATCTGGTATGGGTGAATTACATCTTGAAATAACTCTATATAGAGTAAGAAATGACTATAAAGTAGAGGTCACAACTTCCGATCCAATAGTAGTATATAGAGAAACAGTTGAACATCAGGGAGGTCCTTTCGAGGGTAAATCTCCAAATAAGCACAATAAATTCTATTTTGAGGTTTCACCACTTGAAGAATCTATTATTGCTTTAATCAAGGACGGTCAAATTCCTCAGGGTTCTAAATTCAAGGATCGAAAAGCCATAACAGAACTCCTCCAGGCAAACGGTCTGGACAGAGAAGAAGCAAGAGGTTTAGAGTGCATCGAGGGTGATAACTTAATGACTGATGTCACAAAGGGTATTCAGTACCTAGATGAAACCATGGAATTACTCATAGACTCCTTTAAGGAAGTTATGAACAGGGGACCATTGGCAAACGAAAGAGTCTCAGGTTTAAAAGTTAAGTTAGTTGACGCAAAATTACACGAGGACAGTATACACAGGGGACCAGCTCAGGTTATACCTGCAGGAAGAAACTCAATATATGGTGCCATATGTAGGGGTAAGAGAATATTACTTGAACCTGTCCAGAGAGTTTACATAAACGTTCCTCAGGATATTATGGGTTCAGTTACAAACGAAATTCAGCAGAGAAGAGGCGTTGTAGAAGAAATGAATACTGAAGGTGATGATATCGTAATTATATCTAAAATACCTGTTTCCGGAATGTTTGGTTTTGCTTCAGCCATAAGAAGTGCAACCGGTGGAAAAGTTCTGTGGAGTTCTGAAAACGAAGGTTATCAGAAGGTTCCGTATGAATTACAGAGTGATATCGTTGCAAAAATCAGAACAAGAAAGGGATTAAAACCTGAACCTTACGACGAGAACTATTACTCATCCCTCTAATTTTTGATGAAACCAACCGTATTATGCAGGAACTGTAAAGCACCAAGGGAGAAACTTGAGCACATATGCCTCAAATGTGGAGGCACATTTTTTTTAAAGATTAACTGGAAGTATAATGAAAATTTAAGCAGAAATTTTCCCTACATCAACAAATGGATTATTGATCCAGAATTCTTGACTCCAATATTGAATTTTGGAAACCTTTCTATGAAATTGGATTATTTTACTCCGACCCTTTCATATAAGGATCGCGGGATGGTTACTCTATTTTCAAGCATAAGGGACAATGAAATGCTTCTTTCCGGTTCACCGGTAAGTGAGGATTCATCGGGTAACGCAGGGGCTTCATTTTCATTCTTTTCAAAGATCGCAGGATATTCGCCAACAGTTTTTGTATCTGCTACTTCGAACAGGATTAAACTGGAGCAGATAAAGTCATTCGGAGCTAATGTAACACTCATTGAAGGTTCAAGAGAGGATCTGTTCAGAGCAGCTGTATCAGCACATGGAACATACCTTGGACATACTTACATGGCAGAATTTATAGATGGGATACGTTCATTATCATATGAGATCTTTAAGCAGACAGAAAAGATGCCGGAAAGGATTTTTGTCCCAGTTTCTGCAGGAACATTGATGCTGGGAATGCTGTATGGGTTGGAGCATCTTATGGATTCAGGAGAGATAGATCATATTCCAGAAATTATAGCTGTTCAGCCTGAAATAATGTGTCCGCTATTTGATTCTGTATATAAAACGAAGCCCGCAAAATATGGCAGATCCATAGCTGATGCTCTGGTTACTGTAAATTCCCCTCATTTAAATGAAATGACTGAAAAAATCAGGCTATATGGAAGGGTTATTACTGTTTCAGAAGAAGAAATAAAGAATTCCCGTAACGCATTAATCACTAAGGGAATTTACACTGAATTTAGCTCGGCAACAACGTATGCCGCATATGAAAAGACAGACAAGTCAAAAAACTCTCTTCTAATTCTAACGGGAAGCGGGATCAAAAATATTTAATTTGAAAAATCTTTACGCTTTTTCACTTTCAGCAATTTTCTTACCATTCAGAGTCAGAGAGTACCTTAAATCTGTGCCTCCTCTTTTTGCAAGGATAGAAACACTGCAATACTTTGACAGGCTGAGGTCTATGGCTTTCCTTGCAGAATCTTTATCAACCTTACCATTTATGATGTAATGAATGTTGGCATAAGTGAGCGTCTTTGGATCTGTTTCTGCTCTTGTTCCTGTAACCTCGCATCTGAAATCTGATACTTCGTTCTTTCTTTTTTTGAGGATCAGAAGAATATCGTCACTGGAACAACCGCCCATACCCAGCAGAAGCAATTCAGTTGGGGTATGATAGATTTCCTTTGAAGTAAACGGGTCCCTGATGCTCATAGGTTCCCTTCCTTGTGTATCTGTTACAAATCTCTCATTTGTAGAGTCATATTTAAAACTGACTTGTAGTGTCAATTCAATCGACCGTCTTTAATATTTTACCGAGTTCTTTAAGAGCGTTAAGAACGGCAGTCAATCCTGCTGCCAGATCGGGATCCTTAAACATGCCCATTAGTCTTAGAAGACTGTAATTGTCAGGTTTTTTTGCTCCACTTACCATGGCTTCGGCAATTTCATCGCTATTATATAGTATGGAATTTATTGTGCCAGAGGTGGGCCCCTGTGATATTGCCGCCATAAGGGCGGTCAATACATCAACCATCTTAAGCAATCCGAGGTTTAATTCATTGGAGTTAAACAATCTTTCAGCCTGAATTGTACTTCCAGGCATTTTTTTAGATATCAAATTTTCCAGTAAAAGAAGCCCTCCAGAGTCCTTCAAACCGGATAGTATTCTCAGAAGCGATTCCATTGATGAGTCGTCCTGAACTAATTCTCCCAACATTCTTTCTATTTCAACCTGTTTATCTTCATCTGTTGTCATCTTACCACCTACACAAATCCTCTAATTTCTCTTCCAAAGTATGATGAATGGGCATAAAGTCTCAGAAGGAAATCGGTTTCTGATGCCTTGCCTACCATGAGCGAATCACCATCTAAGAGTGCTGTCATTGCAAGTTTATTATCAGTCAAAGGCTGCAATTCGATTTTCATTTTGAATGGCTCTGGTTCTCTGTAACCGGAGATTTTATTAGCAATTCTAGCAGATACAAATTCTGCCTGATCAAGAGCGGAAGCAAGGTTCTGCGAACCGGGAAGTCCAAGTGAACCCCCTATTACATATACCTGTTCATTATTTTTCACTGAGAGTGTAGATTCATCAATATCTATATGACCACTATCTGTCTTTGGGAAATTAGATGTTTGAATTGATTTATGTAAGGTTTCCGGAGGCATGACCACAGGTAAATCATATTTTATTGTCTTTCCTTCAGAAGAAACAAGTTCTCTGTTCTTCACGTTCAGG
>JAJZYV010000250.1 GCA_021797955.1 Thermoplasmata archaeon | reverse complement strand
ATAATCTGCACTGTAGATATACCCTTATATTCAGAAGCCTTTATGGCTTCTTCAACCTTTTCCACACTTACACCATAGTTGAGGATCAAACCCTCTTCCCTTAATTTTTCAAGCGATTCAAAGAGATCAGGATTATAATATACCTCCCATGGTGGGCAGTGAAGCTGCAGCAATTCTATTTCCTTTACATTTAGATTCTTCAAGCTTCTTTTTGTAAAGTTAAGGATGTTTTCGTAATTGTAGCCCTCTGCAGTATGTGGATTCAGCCTGCGACCAGCCTTTGTAGCTATATGGATCTGGTCACCGTAATCCTTTTTTAGCTCCCCTACCAGTCTTTCAGATCTCCCATCTCCATAAACATCTGCGGTATCGAAAAAGTTGATTCCATTTTCAACCGCTTCTCTTAAGGCCTTTCTTGATTCGTCATCATTCACTTCTCCCCAGGTCCCTCCAATTGCCCAAGCACCAAATCCTATTTCCGAAACCATGATTCCTGTTTTTCCAAGCTTTCTGTAATTCAATCTTCCACCATATTATTATGAGGTCAGTCTAACCCATTTATTACTCAGGCCATCCACTTCAAATCTTCCGGTACACCATTATTCTCTGCTATGCGTTTGAAGACTAGAGCACTTGGTCTCATTTCAATTTTCTTTGTCTTAAGATTGACACCAAGAATTCCGAATTTTAATCCGAAACCCGATGACCACTCGTAATTATCAAGCAGGGACCAGTGAAGATATCCTCTAACATCTATCCCCTCGTTTGCCGCCCTCTCTACCTCATTTAAATGAGACACCAAATATCTTGGTCTGATTTTGTCATAAGAGTCAGCAATTCCGTTTTCTGTGACTATCATAGGCATATGATATCTTTCATGATATTGTTTCAGAACGTGATATATACCCTCAGGATAAACTTCCCATCCAAAATCACTCACTTCTCTGTTATCACTGCTAAGCATTCCTGCAATTGCATTGTGTCCATATCCTTTCAGAACAGTATATCCAGTTTCTGTTTTTTTGACAACATTCCTTGTATAATAGTTGACTCCTATCCAGTCTAGTTTATTCTTTAGATCATCTCTAATTTCACTGGAAGGTTCTCCGAAAACTGGTGAATCATTCACAACATTTACCCATGACATGTCACCCTTCCTCAGAGAATCGAAGAAGGAATATCTCTCGTTGAACAATGCCAATTCTACAGCGTCCTCATCATCTCTGCTCTTCGGAACAAAATCAGCATTTGCATATATTAGTCCCACAGGTTTCTTAGTAAATTTCTTCATTTCATCATATGATCTTCCAATCGCCTCTATTATATGCTTCTTTGAAAGATTTCCAGCCTCTGGGGAGGGGTATGCAGGTGGAAATCCAGATTTTACATTGAAATAACCGTTTCCGAATACTACATTGGGCTCATTCATTATGGAGAATTGATCTGCAATGTCATCAAATTTCCATGCAACATAGGCTGCATATTTGGTAAATTCCACTACGGTTTTATGATTCAACCACCCATTCTTTTCTGCGGTTAAACCACTCTCTCTGGATAATATTGGATCATGCAATTCTAAGGGCAGTGGCCAGTGATATACATTTATAATGAGAGACATATTATTATCCTTTACATTTTTGAATATCTTTCTATAATGTTCCACAGCCTTAGTGTTTACTACCTTATCCATAGACCTTAGAGTTTCGTCTGTCACTTTTATATCTTTTATATCCTTATTTTCCTCTTTCACATCTACCTTGATTTCTGGTGTGGCTCTAGGAAAAAGTCTTGTCCACTCCATTCCAAGCCTGAAGGCATTCGCACCAAGGTTTTTCGCAGCCCTGTTGTAGTTTTCATATAAATCCCAATAAGCAACGCCCTCTTCAGGCATGTCCCCTGAAACTATACCAGTTCTCACATTATTCCTATCATGAACCCATTTCCACCAGTCTGAATTTTCGTCTGTTTCACTCAGTCCCATTTCAGATTGAAAGCCCGAGAGGGAAAAACCAAATAAAAAACTCTTGCTGAACATTGAATTGTCATTAACATAGAAAATAAAACTATTTGTAAATACTACCAGCAATGATTTATTATTTCAATTGTTCTTTCATTTTTTTATTAATTAATAGATGGATAAGAATCCTCAATCTTGAATTTCAAGGAGATTAAAAACTCCTTCCTTATAAATCAATTCATATGAAGAAAGCTTCCACTTTAGCTTCATTTTTTTTGCGCCGGGATTTCCAAATTCTGAACCAAGTTCCATTCCCATTAAATATTTTTTTTCCATGGGTTGATCCATCTTATCTCTGGACTCCACTAAAAAGCTGGAGAGTGGAATCTCAAGATCGATTTTTTCTTTTTGCCACATTGGGTCAATTATATAGCTAATGGTTAGCCATCTTCCACCCCTACCTATCCATTGTGAGAATTTAATATCCTCTTCACTTCCATTTATTTTGCATTTTAAAACCACTTCTCCAGTATACTTCCCAATTGGTTTCTGTTCATTTCTGTAGAGCCATATCATTATCTCACAATCATGTTCCTCAGGATGATCATGTTTATTTATGTCTCTCCTAATCCAGAAGTCGTATGATACATTAAATGGTAGTTCAGGAGGTTCATGAGATATAATTTGAAAAGCAGTCTTCAATTTTATATTAAGTTTTAAAGCCTCATCAAGCTCTATTGGAAAATCAATAATTTTCTTCAAATCGTCATTGAATCTGTCGCCCATCAGATTGCATCCCAATGCAACTTCTGGATACGCGAAAATTGTTCTCTGCTTCAATTCAATATCCTTTATGTTAATAGATGAAAGGAGTTCTGAGTCTTTTAATGAGAGATTTATAACCCCGTTAATGCTTGTAGCATTCCATACATTGGTTTGAATAATACAATATTTAAGGGTATCTGACTGATTAAGTTTGGTCCCATCTGCACTGATGTCAATTTTTCTAGGTCCCATAGTTTTAAAATGCTCCTATTATTATTAGGACTTCTCTTTTACTACTTTTAGTAATAGCTTTGTGGCTTATATTAAGATTGAATCCATATTCAGTTCTATCATCCTTACATCCTCAAGTTTTCCGTTCTTTCCTCCGACTGTATAATCCCTATCTGGAGTTGAAAGTATAAATGATTGTTTTATCCCCTGTATCCTCACGGTGCTCTTAATTTCACCTTTCATATCCACTTCCTTCAAGCTGTATATTCCTTTTAGGGTTGCATTAATTCTCTTTCTCTTTTCTAAGATATTATCTATAGCCTCGCAGGCTAGCCATGAAGTTGAAATCTTCAATTTCCTAAATTGACTGAAATCTGTCTCATATTTAGATGGAATCCAGTTCATGTAGTAAAAATAATAACCCATAATATCCACAAGCTCATCTTCCTGGATAAAAACTGAATAATCAGAGCCTTCTGTTATGGACTTTGCATTTAGGAATGAAAGTTTTCGGTCCACTATTACAATTTCAGCCGGGGTAACGTCTCGTGTTCTGACAACACCAATTTCTGACATAAGTTTTATTACACTGCTTCCTACGTTATTTCCCAGAACAGAGCATATTGTAACACCATTATTGTATGCCTTCCTCATTACAGGGAGAAGATATCTGATTCTCGTTTCAGGAAGAGAAAGGATAATCTCAGTTTTTGCTGCCTCTATTGATTCTTCTAGTTTTGTCTCTATTCTAGAATCATTCTCTATAAACCAGACATTCGGAGATTTTGCGGGTATCTTCTTCTTATTTATCTTGATGAATGTATCTAGCTGGTTCACATACTTCTCCATATTTATAAGTTCTTCCTTGAATGCATCCGCAGGCATCACTGCTTCATACGTTTTTTTAAGGCTTGAATTGATTAGTATGAGACCCCTTTTTTGAAGTTTTCCAAGTATATCGTACATTCTGGGTTGTGGAATGCCCGTTTCTTTAATTATCTCCGTTGCTTTCATTGGACCA
>JAJZYV010000249.1 GCA_021797955.1 Thermoplasmata archaeon | reverse complement strand
AAAAAGGAAAGCGTAGTAGTAGAATTTTCAAGAAGTAATTAGTCATGAAAACCCTTATTAGAAAGTGTGTAAACTGCGGTAAATATACCATGAAGGACAAATGCCCTGAATGTGGATCTGAAACAATAAATACAGATCCTCTGAAGTATTCACCTTCAGATAAATTCCAAAAATTCAGGATTAAAGAAAAGGAGGACGAAAATAATGGAGAAAATAGTAGTTAATGAAATTAAGATGCCAGAAACTGATAACCCAATACTTATTGGTGGGTTACCAGGCATAGGTAATGTAGGTAAAATCGCAGCTGATTACCTAATAGAGAAACTCTCAATGGAAAAAATTTGCGATATTTTCTCTCAATACCTTCCACCTCAGATATTCATTGATGATGAGGGAGTAACACATCTCTCAAGGAATAGTCTTTATTACAAAAAGATAGATGGAAAAAAAGAGATTATTATCGTGACAGGCGATTTTCAGGGGACGACACAGGAAGGTCAATATGAATTATCATATAAAATACTTGAAATAGCCAAGAAATTGAACGTCAACACCGTATATACAATGGGTGGATATAGTACCGGAAGAATTGTTGAAAAGCCGAGAGTTCTAGGGGCAGTAACTAACAAAAAGTTGAAATCAAAGATGCTGAAAAGTGGAGTAGTATTTCCAAAGGGAGAACCAGGTGGAGGGATTGTAGGCTCTGCAGGCATCATATTGGGGTTAAGTCAGGAAATCTTCGGAATGGACGGAGGTTGCCTAATGGGTGAAACCTCAGGTTATTTTGCAGATCCAAAGGGGGCAAAGGAACTGGTCAAAGTCTTGACAAAACTTCTAGGTATAAAGGTCGATGTAAAGGACCTTGAGGTAAGAAGTAAACAGATTGAGCAAATTACTGAAAGAATGCAGGAAGAGGCTATAAATAAGGGTCAAAAGAAGGATGATCTGGGGTATTTCGGATAAAAGTCACAGAAGAGCATTTAAATTAAAAATAATGTTAATCGATCCATATAATACTGATAAGTAACTTTTTAATCCCTTCTATTAGAGGAGATAAATGTCTTTATTTCGCTTAAAATTATTTCACAAAATACAAATTGCCTATTAGCAAAACGACATTATCACTCTTCGTCAGGTTCTTCTCCCCCTATATCCTCAAAAAGATTGTTGTATAAAATAACTGATAAATCCTCCTGATATTGATTACCCTTGACATCCGACGATAATGTCAATAGTGCATCTTCAATCGGTGATTCATCTTCTTCATCATCGAGTCCATAGTAAATTTTGATTAACGCATTTAGACTCTCTGGAAAACCTGCTTCCTCTAAAAATGAGTCAAGCATCTTTGAGTCTTGAGTAGATGAAAGAATGTCTATGAGCATGAATGCAAGCAAAGGATTACTTTTATTCCTCATATATTGCTCTAATGCAAACTTTTTTGCTTCATCGTGCATTTTAAAGTCAAGCAAAAGACTCCCTTTAATCAATTTATACCTTTCATTTGAATCATTGTTAGAAATTGCCTCGTCTATGAATTTTAGAGCCATATCTGGTTTATTCAAGATTGTTTCAATCTCTGAAGCTCTTTCTAGATATCTCTCATCTGGTGATTGTTTTGTCAATTCTAATGCTGTTAAAATGGACTTTTCAGCTGCGGGGAGATGGTTGAGGTTCATCTGTGATTCTGCTTCAACGAAATAAACTTCTGCCTTAAGTTCTTCATTTTGCTTTATCTTGTTTAATTCTGAAATAGCTTCTCTTTCTCTGTTTAGAGCATTCAGTAATGAGGCTTTAATGATAACTAATTCTGCATTGTCTGGGTCGCTCTTTATTGCCCTAATTATTGCTTTCAATGCTGACTGCATGTCACCCTTTATTTCAAATGCCGAAGCCAGTTTCATAAGATAGCCTGGATCATCATCTGATTCATCTGAGCTCTTTTTAAGAAGCTTTATGGCTTCATCGATCTGACCCAGTTCAAGCATAGCAGATCCAGCCAAAAAATTGTAAAAATGAAAATTGTTTGTTTTTATTGCCTTATTTGCTTCTTTCAAAGCTTCATCTGGATGACCCATTTCGAGTAGTATCATCGCTTTAAGAGCAAGAGCATCAGGATCACTTTTTTGTGAGGTTAAGTATTTACTTACCTTCTCAAGTGCTTCCTCAAAGTTATCTTTTTCAACACAGGCAAGAATATCGGCCTGAATTTGTTCATCCATACCGGTGAGTTCTTGGTTGAATATAACCATTTTTTAAATGAATGATAAAAGATTTGAATGCTCGAATCACACCTTCGCAATCTTCTTTCAAACACTGAGATGATTATTAATAATGAAATTGAATTATGGCAATTAATGAATTCATTGTACCTTGTCCTGATCCTTATCGTTTTGTGGATTCTGGGATTGAACGTTCTTTCCCCATATATAAACAAGACAAAACATTTTCAAGTATATGTGGGGGCACTTCTTCTCTGGAAATCTACCAAGAACCGGGGTGTTATGGATAGGGTAAGTGGAAAAAGCCAGAAAATTATCTTTTCCAAAATTGCAGTTGTTATTGTTTTTATATTCTTCATTTTGGCCATGGCCGTTATGATTTATGGGGCATTCTTAGGACTTACAGTTAAAAGTACGCGAAGTCTTTCTCCCGCAGAACTTTTGGGGCTTCCAGGAATTAACCCAATCATACCTATTGGTTATGGTATAATTGCCTTTGCGGTATCAATAATGATCCATGAGTTATTTCATGGAATAACGGCAAGAAAACATGGAATTAAGGTTACTTCCGTTGGAGTTATGTTTTTTATTGTGCCACTAGGTGCCTTTGTTGAGCCAGATGAATCTGAAATAAATAAAGCGGACCCTGTCATAAAGAGAAGAATTATAGCAGCCGGTCCTGCAATTAACGTCGTTATGGCACTACTGGCTCTTTTTATTCTAGTTGGTGCAATGGCTCCAGCAATGCATCAAAAGCAACCAGGAGCATATATATATTCAGTGGAACCAAACAGCATTTATTCTAACAATAGTTTGACCGGCATGGAATTGATATCCATTGGGAATTATAGCGGAAATTCTATTGTGAATTTGCCTTATAATTCTTCACTAATTCCGGGGAAACTCTATAACGGAACTTTTTTTGATGGAACATCCTTTAAGAATATTACAATTCCTGCTGGAGTAACAATTTATGGTCTAATATCGGGGTATCCTGCTGCAGCTAGCCACTTAGAAACTGGATCCATAATAACTTCAGTTAATAATAAGACAGTTTACAACTTAACAACTCTTTCAAATATATTTCAGAATGTTACACCTGGAAAAAGTGTGAATATATCCACGGTTTATTATCATAATAATGAATCTAAGACATATGAAAACACAACCGTAGGAACTGTCTCAGAATATCAATACTATGAATCGGTTGATCCTTCAGCTGCTACTTCTAGTATGAAAAATGTAGCATTTGTAGGAATTGAGATTATATATTCAGGTATGAGTCTTGATAGCCTCAATTCATTAAAACAGGTAATAAGCGGCAGCCTAACCTATCAGGTCCCGTGGTATGGGTTTCTGGAAACGTTATCCTTACCATTTTCAGGGTTAACTCCAGTTCCGACATCTTTGGCGCATATGTATACTACCCCATTTTCTGAATCAATATTCTTCATATTTTTCAATATGCTATACTGGCTTTTCTGGGTAAATATACTTTTGGCAATAACGAATGCCCTTCCTCTAGTGATAACCGACGGACATCAATTCTTCCGTGAATCACTAACTATTTTGTCAAGGAGGAAGAACTTTGCCTTTTTAAGAAATAAGAAAGTGTTTGATAATATAATCATTGGAATTAACATTGTAGTTCTCATGCTCTTTCTATTGGAATTTCTGTCGGTTAGTATTTCTTGACGAATTAGTTATTATCAAATATTTCCTTTAAATTCATTGTAACGAAATAACAATTGA
>JAJZYV010000248.1 GCA_021797955.1 Thermoplasmata archaeon | reverse complement strand
AAGGGGCCTTCTTTCCTTCAGTGTAACCATAGCTGCACGTGTAACAAGATTCTGTTCGTATCCGGTCGCAACTGCAGAGAGTGTTTTCATAGAGCATGGAGCGATTACCATGCCGTCAGTAACGAAGGATCCGCTAGCGATTGGAGCCTTGAAATCGTATTCCTTGTGAACGTATGTTCCCAGCTTTGCGAGCTCATCATATCCTAGACCCATCTCATGCTTTATGGTCTCCTCTGCACCCTGTGAGATTACTACATGCGTCTCGATTCCATCTATTTTGCTGCACGCAAGCAGCAACCTGTATCCATATATTGCGCCCGTAGAACCGGTAACGCAAACCACTATTCTCTTAGACATGAAATCATCCTTCGCTTCACAATGAAATAGTCTTTATTATTATAGCCATTGCCAACCATTAAAGGTTTTTAATAAATAAATAGTTGTGTAACAAGTCGTGGCCAAAAGTGTGAAGAATCAGACAAAATGAAATCAAGCTTACCGCATGAATATATATGTTTAAGATAGGAATTAATGGAAGACTTTGTGCGCAGTTTTCCTTCACTTCACGCCATATTCAGCTTTGTCACATTGCCCACAGTATTGATAACAGGTGCATGCCCTTAATTCGTCGCCCGCCAGATCATCCTTGGCGATCCTACCAAGCTGAATGGTTAAGATTATTAGCTGATAGCATATCTATTTACTATGTCTCATGAGGATGAAATTAAGGAAAAACTGGCAATTGCGAACCGGATACTGGTTAACGAGAATCTCACAGAGCTTGGCCGCGGGCACGTGGCATATAAGATTGATGAGGGGAAGATCCTGATACCGGGACATCTCCATGACTATAACAGATCGATTGCTGACTGTAATGTTTCCGACATTGTAAAGATAGATTACAATGGTAAGGTGCTGGAGGGAAATTATCCAGAATCGATGCATGAGTTCTTTTTTTACATCGAAGTGTTCAAGATCCGGAAGGAGGTAAAAGCTGCGCTGCATATGCACGCTTTCTACACAAACATTTTGTTCATGACTGGACAGAAACTTGCACTGGCTTCCAGGGATTCCTTCCTGTTTGTAGATGGAGTCAAGAGTTTTGATGGTCTACCGCTCTTTGTTAACACAAGAGAGATGGGAAAGAACATGGCAGAAGCTCTTGGAGGAAGCACAGCAATAGTTCACAGGGGGCATGGTACCTTTATGGTAGGACAGAGTATAGAGGAAGTGGTAATATCTGCTGCGTCCCTTGAGAGAGCCTGTAAAAAACAGGTGTTGGCCTCTTCCATTGGAGAACTTCTTGAATATGATGAAAAGGAGATAAGGAAGACCAATACCAATGAGATCAGGCAGGAAGTAACGGACATTGATTGGGGGTATTTTACAACAAGATTGTCGAAATTTGGCATGACTGGTTAATGCAGTGACCGAAAACAGATCAGCAACTAAGGACTTACTATCAAGCGGGTATTTAATATATCCTGAATCATTGGGTTTACCCATATGGAAAATTATGATGCAGGAGCAAGATTAAGGGAAATCATGAGGAAATACCCGACCGGAGTAACCGTGGTTACTTCTATTCTTGACGGGGTAGCGTGCGGAGGTACAATGAATTCCTTTTGTTCCGTTGCAATTAATCCACCTCTTGTGGCTGTATTTGTATCAAAGAACAGCCGAACAGCTTCAGGTATAATGCAAAGTGGGAAATTTGCCATAAACATTCTTACGAACGAGCAGGAGAACATAGCAAGGACATTTTCTGCCGATGGCAGCAGTGATAAATTCCAGCCCGGAACTTACTGGTATGGAGAAAGTGGGATGCCTCTGCTGAACGAAGTACTTGGGCATATAGAGTGCGATCTCTTTCTGTCTCAGGATATAGCAGATCACTCGATGTTCGTTGGCTCTGTGAAGTATGGAGATATTGATACTGAACTGGAACCGCTCGTCTATTATAACAGGAAATTCCAGTCTCTTAGATAATTCCTTCTTGCTTCTATCTGCCTGGCTGCTCTAAAATTGCTTTTCGCGTACCAGCATATTATTATCAAGAGCAGTATCACGAGATTCAATCGAGTGGTTTTTTAAGTTCCACATCTCAATAAACAGTTTGCGGGAACTGCTCCATGAAACGATTGCAGTTATTAAGTAATACACAAAATAGTATATATGACGCGCCATTTAGATATGAATATGCATCTAACTTTAACCGACGGTGAGGGCTTTGAGTTCACTCCAAAGTCGCTGGTGATAGCGGGATTCACAGGTAAAAACAGACTGGCTGCAAAAGCACACCTAGAGGAATTATCAAGAAAAGGCATCGCAGTGCCCGGTAAAGTCCCATCATTTTACCTTGCGGATCCTAATATGATCACCTTAGCCGATAGTATTGAAGTTGAGACCAGAGAATCATCTGGCGAAGTGGAACCTGTTCTCATAACCACCATGGGTAAGAGATACATCGCTGTCGGAAGTGACCATACTCCACGGGATCTGGAAAGGAAAAGCATCCCTGACAGCAAGCGTGCATGCCAGAAACCAGTATCACGCCACGTATTTGAACTTGAATACGTGCTAGAAGAGTGGAAAAACCTTGAACTTTCCAGTCAAGTGACCAGAAACGGGATCACAGCGGAATATCAGCATGGTCCAATTTCATCACTGATGGACATTGATTCCATAATTAGCGACCTGCTTGATTCCCAGAAAATAAATCTCGATAATTCTGTGATATTTCTGGGAACTATTCCTCTTCTCGGAGGCGAATTTATATTTGGAGAACATTATTACATGCAATTGCGTCATCCACTGACTGGAAAGAAGCTGAGCCTGTCGTATGATGTTAAAATCAGGGAGAGTGAAAGTGTTTGAGGACAGGTAAAGACTACATTTCAGGTATTGAAGACAAAAGACGTATTTATCTGGATGGGAAGCTTGTAGAGAACCTTTCGCGTCACCCTGCATTCAAGGGTATAGTCAGAACTATAGCCAGGCTTTACGATTTCAGCTTCGCCGAAGAGAACATGATGACCTTTAAGACAGAATGGGGACCTGTTGGAAACAAGGTTTTTTTAATTCCGCGGAAAAGGGAAGAATTGACTGAGAGGCACGATGCCATATACAAGTGGGCGAGCCTTACACATGGTTTTGTGGGGAGAAGCCCGGACCATGTTGGCGGTTTCCTTGCGGGATTTGCAAGCAACCCAGGTCTTTTTTCAAAGGGAGAAACTAATTTTGGAGAAAATGTAAGCAACTTTTATAGGAAAGTTGTCACAGAGGATCTGTACGTTACATATGCGATAATACCGCCACAGATCGATAGGAGCAAAACTGCGCATGAGCAGGAAAACAGATATTCCCAAGTCGGGGTGATATCAAAGGATGAAAGCGGCATTGTGGTCAGGGGAGCTCAGATGCTGGCAACCGGTGCGGCTATTTCCGATTTCATATTTGTCAGTTGCATCCCGCCGCTCAGGCCAGGTGATGAGGACTATGCGCTTTCCTTTGTTTTGCCCGTTGATACCCCAGGCCTAAAACTATACTGCAGAAGACCCTTTGCAACGGACAAACCAAGCAAAGCGGATTACCCACTTTCGACGCAGTTTGATGAATCTGATGCCTTCCTTGTATTCGACGATGTCTTTGTTCCTTGGAAATACGTGTTCGTTTTTAGGAATGTTCAGATGGTCCAATCTCAGTTTTTTATGACACCGGCCCACGTGCTGGGCAACAACCAGGCACAGATCAGACTTTCTGCGAAATTGAAATTTATTATTGGCGTGGCAAGAAAGGTCTCTATGATGAATGGAATCGATAAGATCCCTTCAGTTGTAGAAAAACTTGGTGAACTTGCCACTCTTTCCTCAATAGTTGAAGGTATGGTTCTGGCATCAGAATCAAAAGCCATTTCATGGGAAAACGGGACAATAACCCCTAACCCAAGGTTCCTTTATGGAGCAATGGGGCTACAATC
>JAJZYV010000247.1 GCA_021797955.1 Thermoplasmata archaeon | reverse complement strand
TTTATAATGAGCATGGGGATATTTCGAACCTTAGTCTTTATAATGCATCATGGTCCAATTACACAAAACCATTCATCAATACTGGAACATCTTCTGCGAACGTCGGTGGGCTTTCACTGTCACAGTTACTCACAGGCATGAGATACCCGTACAGGGATTTCGGCAGCAATGACTGGGCGGTTAACGGTCCCCTTACTAATAATCAGTCAGCCCTTATAGCGAATGATCCACATCTAACCACCAGTGTTCCTTCCATATGGATGGGTTTCCAGCTTGTGTCTCCAGGGCAGAATGTTGTTGGCGTGGTATTCCCAGGATTTCCCGGGGTTATTCTGGGGCACAATCCAAATGTTGGATGGGGGGCAACAAACGGACAGGTTCAGGAGACCTATTTTTACGAAGAGTCGGTTAATGAGTCAAGACCATGGTACTATTATTCTAACAACTCATGGGTTCATTTTACAATTTACAACGAAACCATAAATGTTAAGGGGGCTCACAGTGTTCAAATAGAAGTTAAAAGGGCTAATAACGGGGTTCTCGTTCAGAATGGATGCTTCCCCATAGCCATGGACTGGACAGGATTGTCACCATCCTATGAAATATCATTCTTCCTCCATATTGATAAGACAGGCAGCGTACTGCAGTTTCAGCAAAACGCTTCAAAATACTTTAAGGTAGCAATACAGAACTGGGCTGTTGCCGACATATATGGAAACATCGGTATCTTTCCATATGGAGATTACCCTATCATTGAAAAGGGGAATCCAAGGGGTATTCTACCAGGTACTGGAGGATATAACTGGGTTGGCTTTATTCCAATCAATCAGGAGCCATATCTTTACAACCCATCAAGAGGCTATGTATTCTCCGCAAACCAGATAACCGTTTCAAGCAATTATCCTTATTACGTTGGTTGGGACTACGAATCCGGATACAGAGCAGATGAAATTCATCTTCTGTTAAATTCAACAAAAGGCTTTGATACAGCCAAAATGGAGGCCGTTCAATTAACAATTCACGATTATACAACAAACATATTCCTACCCAAGCTTATTAGCGCAATGAAGGAGACAGGTTTCGGGAACTCAACCATATACAATGAACTCCAGAACTGGAACGGTAACATGACAATTAATTCCACGGCCGCAACAATATATTACTACTGGATACAGAATTTTGTAAATGATGTTTTCTCTCCTTATATGACCTATTATAATATCACAGCATCTGAGGGTCTTGGTCAGGTATCATTCTTCCTTGGAAGTGACGACTATTACCATGGGCCACTAATAGAAGATTTGGTGAACTGGACAATGAACTATCCCGATGTTCAGTGGTTCTCAAACCCGGTAACCGGAGTTCATGAAACAGCCACAAGCCAGATGATGCTTGCACTCAACAAAACCTTATCATACCTAAATAATAAATACGGAAAAATTTCAAATTCATGGCAGTGGGGGGATATTCATAAACGCTATCTGTCAAGTCTCTTTGGAATCAACTCATTCAACACATCTGAAATACCTGCTGCAGGAGACGGCAACACAATCAATGCAGCATATGGAACAATTTCCGACTTTGGTCCATCATGGAGAATGGTTGCAAACATGTCGCATGCATATACCAGCGTTGGAATATACCCGGGGGGAATATCGGAGAATCCCATAAGCCAGTATTATGAAAACGATTTCGTCCCATGGAACGATGGCATTTACTACCGGTTGATCCCGTTGACAGCACCTGCACAGTTCTTCTATATGTATCCGGGAGGTGAAAGTCCATGAACAAAAAAGTGTTATTTCTTCTTGCTTATGCTGTAAATCTCATTTCATCTCTCCTTCTTGCGGTATATGGATTATGGTATCTTATCTTCATTCCCGCTTTGGCAATAGGGCTTATTTTTGCAGGCAGAGAATTCAAAGCATCCATTGCCGGTATATTTGGTGCCATAGGTGTCTTTTTTTCCATACTTGTTTACCAACCGGGATTTAGGATAGGGGAAGCATCCCTGCTTGCAGGAATAATAGGAATTCCCTTCGGTCCTGTTATTGTCATTCTGATTATGCTTGTAATATCATTCCTTCTTGTATTTCTTGGAACAGAAATTGGTTGCTCAACAAGGAACTGGAAAGTGCAGAAGGTGTGAATCTCAGGAATTTATCACAAATTACAATTACAATTTCTTATTCGAGTAGAAGAAATATAATCTATTTATCTTAAGGCCATTCTGTTCTTCTTCTCATCAAAAGATAGATAAAAACAGCAATTTTAATAATTCAAAGACTTTTCCATTCTTTCAATTACAGAGAATTTTGGTATCGATTAGTAACATATGATTTACTTGAACGGTTACTCATACGTCAGTAACTATAATTCCAGTAGCGTCTCTGTCATAGCCGGCACAACAAATAAGGTTGTTTCAAATATTACGGTGGGATTAGATCCTATTGGGGCAGTCTTCGATTCGTTGAATGGTTACATATACGTTACAAAAGGAAATTCATTTAACGTTTCTAGTCAAACAAGCCCTTATTGCGGCAGCCTTTCAGTGATAAATGGTTCAACCAATAGCGTTGTTTCAGCAATTAACTTAGGATCGGACCCGATCGGTTCAACCTTTGACTCAGAAAACGGTTACATATATGTTTCAATTTCAGATACAGGCGAAATCTGCATAATAAACGGTTCAACAAACTGTGTTATTTCGGACATTCAAGTTGGAGTGAATCCATATGGGGTGGCATTTGATTCTTCCAATGGCTATCCATATGTAACAAACTTCGGTTCAGGATCTGTAAGCATTATATACATCGAGAGTCCTTTTAAATCACCCGACCCTCCTGATCTGGGAACATATGCCCTAATTGGCGGGGTTATTGCTACTGCAGGAATACTCACTACAGTTGTACTGATAAGGAGGAGAAAAAGCACTCCTTAATCTATTTGAGATTTTTTAGCCAAAATTAAGGTTTCCGTTACGCAAGTTAGGGCCAACATTCTGAAGAGGTTAAGTGAGCGTCTTAGAAAAGAATACCTCTGATAAACAGGAAGGCTAAGACAGAGGTATTACTCTCAATGATGAGAAACTACCATATTAAAAAAAGAGATAAGGATGCAATTTCTTAGACCTTTCTTTATGGATAGGTCTATATTCGATTAATATTATTTATAGGAGAGATGAGACAGAGCATAGTGAATCAAGCAACCATCTATCTATGAGAAATGCTAACTACCTTATGTCATCCTTCTATTCCGCAATTCTTTCTCCAATATAATTCCTCATCTACATATAAATACTGGAGTTAGGGTGTGTTTATTTTATCGCTTTCTTCAATTTTATTTCATGAAGGTAATAGCTGTGTTTCTTTGAAATATGGAATTCATGCATTAATCAGGGGGTTAAGTGACCGCCATAAAAAGAAGAAATTGCAAATCATATAACGGATAAACTTGCGGGTTAGAGATTAAAAACATTGTTAAATATAATATCATATTATTGAACTGTATTTGTAATGAAGTCTAAGATTAGAGTCGAATTCTCAGCAGAGCAAATAACAGTAGGAGATAGGAAATATGATCCTAAAAATTGCACTATTAAGGGTATTAAGGGAAAGAACAGAGCTGCTGGATACCTTTCCATAGCTCTCATAGCTATCACTTCATTCTTGACTTTCATATTTTTAATGAAAATTCTTCACCTAAGCGAAGCATCAATCTATTATTCAATCCTATTCAGTTCCACGGTCTTTATTGCTGTTCTTTGTTCAATATACATATATATTAATTATGTATTGAATTATCTTGGAATTTATTGTGATGGGAGATTAATATTTAAAGTTGGAAACATCCGACGCAACCGCAAAATTAAAAGAACGATTGTAGATGTTTTTGAAAAAAATAGTTAAATCTAAGCTATGGGACATAGAGACTATTATTATGACAATCATTTTAACTCTATTTTGTCAGCTCCCCTCTCTTTACAT
>JAJZYV010000246.1 GCA_021797955.1 Thermoplasmata archaeon | reverse complement strand
ATAATATAGAGAAATATCCGGCGATTATCGTAACTGGAAATGGTATAGAGGATAGCAGGGTAAGATATTATGGAATCCCTTCTGGTTATGAATTCGGAACTCTCATAGAAGACATAGAAGAAGTTTCAAGATCTAAGAAAGAGATAGATGAAAAAGCTCTTGCAAAGATCTCCACAATAAACAAACCCATAAAGATAAAGGTCTTCGTCACTCCCACATGCCCATATTGCCCAAGAGCTGTTAAAATAGCTCATAAATTTGCTATAGCCAATCCGAATATCGTTGGAGAAATGATTGAAACCCACGAATTCCAGGAAGATGCAGCAAAATTTGGGGTGTCAAGTGTGCCCCACATAGTAATAAATGATGATGTGCAATTTGTTGGTGCTTTGCCTGAAGAGGAGTTTGCAAATAATGTTCTGGAAGCATTCAATAAGATGAATCAATAAGATTCTTCACTAAATTTGAAGTTTGGCTTGACATTCTCAATCATCCTTTTTAATGATAAGGTAGACCTTTTTCCCAATGAATTCTTTTGGACATGTCACCTTGGCCCCTGATCCAAATTTTGTAACTGTCTTTTCCATGTAAGCCTGAATATTTTTCACGATGATTTCATTTTCTTCTTTAATATCTACCTTTTTCATACTATGTTAATTGAATGTATATCTATTACTTTTCGTTTTTTACACATAACTGATTATTAAGGATACAATGTAAACTTCAAAATTATAATCCGGAATTGGCAGGAATAACGTTGGAATTTGTCTAAACAGTGTGAACATTTCAAGAAAATAGCATATAGATGAATAATCTTCCCACTTAGATGGAAGCTGAAGAAATACGTAATATGATTGCATTAGCCAAAAGAAGAAGGTGGACCTTGCTGATTGGTATTATTTTATGGGTAAGTTCATCAATTATTTTCGCTTATTCTATTTTAAACACAACTATGATTCCAATATATCAGGGAAATGGAAAATATATTAGCTATAAAGCCCCCCTGCTCGATTCAAACATTATACTATATCTTGGAATTGTTTTTCTCTTACTGGTAATGGGAGTTGCTTTTTTGGCAATTTCCCAGAGGTGTCTGAGAAATGCAGTACTGATTTACTTAAAAAAACCTATAACAGACATATCCTATAATGAATATATGACGGCGAAGGGAAACATTTTAAAGTGGGAGAAGGAAGGGGTTCCAGAATATATATAATGATCCTCAGGAGTGAATTCAATGATGTTAGAGGCGACTTTGAATGAATTTGATTATCCATTATTCCTTTTTGGTGATATGCTGAAAGAAGAGCTATGAAATGATCCAGCATGATTAATAGATAAGGTAAAATCAATGTTTGAGCTTTGAGATAAAATTGCCCACAATAGAAGACCGCATAAAGGAAATAGAACAGGAGATAAAAAAGACAAAATACAACAAGGCCACTGAGAGTCACATTGGTCTCCTGAAAGCAAAGATGGCAAGGCTTCAATTGGAGGCTGAAAGCCATAAGAAATCAGGTGGTGGATCAGGTTTTTCTGTTCCAAAAACTGGAGATGCCACTGTTGCACTTGTGGGTTATCCTAATGTGGGAAAGAGCAGTCTTGTGAACGCTATGACGCACAGTGGTAGCGAAGTTGGAAATTTTGCATTTACCACACTGAGGGTAATTCCTGGAATCCTGAAGTATAAAGGCTGCCAGATTCAGATTCTTGATCTCCCAGGGATCATTGAGAATGCTTCGTCCGGTTCAGGTAGAGGAAGAGAGGTTCTTGCAATAGTCAGGAATGCAGATCTTGTCTTATTAGTTACAGATAATGAAGCAAAGGGTATGGATAAGATAATAGAGGAACTTAGAAAAGTCGGAATAGTTTTGAACAGAAAGAGAAAGAATATTTCGATGAAAAGAGCTAACACAGGAGGAATAAGAATCCGGAAACCCAAATCTCTGACTCTTCCTGAAGAACAGATCAAGGCAATCGCCAAGGAATTTAAAATTACAAACGCAGAGTTGTATATCAGGGAATCCGTTGATTCTGACGACCTCATTGATTTCTTTAGAGGCAATGTTGTGTATCTTCCAAGTATGATTGCTGTAAACAAGATCGATCTTCCACACGATGAAACCAAAATAAAGGAACTCAACTCTTTTGGAAAGATTGCAGAGGTTTCAGCGTCTACGGGAAAGGGTGTAGAAGAACTTAAAGAGATGATTTACGAGTCATTGAGCCTGGTCAGAGTATTTCTAAGAGATAAATCTGGAAAGATCGACTATGAACGTCCCCTTGTTCTCACGGAAGGAACAACCGTTAGGGATGTTTGCAGGAACATAAGCAGGGAAATGCTGGTATCGTTCAAATATGCAATTCTAAGGAGCGATAGAAGTAAGGTCAACGATATGAGGGTAGGACTTGAATATTCAGTGGCAGATGGAGATATAATAACCATAGTTAGCAGAAATTAAAATTATCCCTGCCCTTATACAGAGGGTTATAGCGATGATACGTGAAACTTATAGCCAAGATCTCCAAGCTTTTTGAGAAGAATCTCCAGATGATCGGAATCTCTGAGGTTAATACTGAATGTTATGCTTTGATACCCTGGCGGAGTATCATAACTCAGATTATCAACCTCAGCATGGAAGATGTTCCCTCCAGTTGATGATATAGTTGAAGTTATGGCCTGAAGGGTTCCTGGACGATCGGGAATTTTGCATTCTATCCTGACGAGTCCCTTGTCTTTTTCCATTGCTTTGTATATGATCTTTGAAAGAAGAAGGAGATCAATATTGCCTCCTGAGGCAACTCCTACGGTCTTTTTCCCCCTAAGATCAACCTTCTGTTCCATTATAGCTGCCAGCGGAGATGCTGCGGATGGTTCTACCAGGATCTTATGTCTCTCAAGAAGCTTAAAAAGTGCATAGGCCATTGATTCATCAGATACCGTCACCAGTTGATCAACATATTTTTTGATCATTTCAATGTTCAATGTTCCGGGATTTTGAACTGAAATACCATCTGCAATTGTAAACCCTTTGCTACTTACTGTATATTCTCCTCTTTTGACAGTCTCGACCACAGAGTCACAGTTTTCGGATTGTACCCCTATGATTTTGACCTTATTGTTCATAGCTTTTACAGCCTTTGCTATACCTGATATGAGACCTCCTCCACCAACAGGAACTATGATGTTTTCCACATCTGGATGCTTTTCTAGTATCTCGAGCCCAATGGTACCCTGTCCTGCAATTATCCATCTGTCATTGAAGCCATCGATAAATGTCCTGTTTTCCTTCTGTGAGAGACGCTTGGCCTCTTGGAAAGCTTCGGCATAAGAGTTTCCATATAAGATTACTTCTGCCCCGTAAGCCTTGACTGCGTTTATTTTTGCGCTTATTGTGTAGGAAGGCATGACAATTTTAGAGGATACTTTAGCCAAGCGAGCTGCATAGGCCACCCCCTGTGCGTGGTTTCCCGCACTACAGGCTATCACACCATCCTTTTGTTCCTTACTAGATAATTTTGATATTTTGAATAGTGCCCCCCTGGTCTTGAAGGATCCTGTTTTTTGAAAATTTTCCAATTTAAAATAAATCGGTGCCCCATAAATATTTGAGAATGTGGAGGAACATTCAACAGGAGTTGAAAAAATCTTTCCCTTTAGAAATTCCTGAGCCTCCTGAATGTCTTCAATGGAAGGCTCTATAAGATTTTCATCTGACATATTACTATATCCTCTTCGAGAATATTAACCAATTTCCTCTTGATGAATCGTCTGACAGGAAACTTTCAAGCGGATTGTAATCACTTATTGTCTCGGTTGTGTGATATGTTGTGTGCGCACTTTTGCATTTAAGAGGAAATTAGATCGCTAATTCCTTTTCAGCAATTTTTCGTATATCTGAAATAATATCCTTAGCATTTTCCATAAAAAGACGCAATTTTAATTTTTCCGACTCTACGAATTTTTCATCTTTTATGGATTTCAGGTTTATT
>JAJZYV010000245.1 GCA_021797955.1 Thermoplasmata archaeon | reverse complement strand
TATGTTTATTAAAACATATTGTCAAATAAAATTGTACATGCGGTTTCTGGAAATCTATAAGTAAATCTCTTCAATACTAAGTTGTAGATGTCAAATTCATTCAATAGAAAAAAGAGCATAAAAATAATAACTGTCATGTGGGCATGTTACTTTATTGCATTTGCTCCAGCCGCTCTTTTACTGTTTAACAGATCAGTGGATTCATCCTTAGTTGATGGTGGCATAATAGCAACTGTAATGACTGCAGTCATTTTTTGCTTCATCTACCTGTTTAATGATTACTATGTGAGAAAACTCAAAAGTTAAAAGTAGATTTAAAAATTTATTCTACGGTTATGATACAGGGTGACCCTTTCTTGGGTCAGTTTGTTTTCCACCTGAGACCATATTTGTTATAGATTTTTTTGCATTAAGAATATCCTCTACAAATATATCAACCATATCAGCAGTAAAATTCTCTCTTACAACAACTCTCATTATGGTTGTATCCTGTGCATTTGGGGGAAGTGAATAGGCAGGGACAATCCATCCTCTCTCCCTGATCCGGTAGGAGAGATCAAACGCCTTTGAACTCTCCACATTTTTGAGCTTAAATGTAACAACAGGAATATGTTTGGCCCCGTTAATCACTTCAAATTCGCCACTCTCGGTAAGTTTTTTAGCCAGGTAATTGGCATTATTCATCATTTTGCTTACGATTTCACCATAACCCTTCTTTCCAAGTCTCAGGATGTTATAATACTGCGCAACTACCATTGAACTTCCTTCTGAGAAATTGAGAGTATAGGTTGGCATCTCATCTCCCAGATAATTTACATAAAATTTTAGTTCCTCAGGCAGAAGGTGTTCATTCCTGAAAATAAGCCATCCAAGTCCTGGATACACAAGACCAAATTTGTGACCTGAAGTATTAATGGATTTAACCTGCTCAAGTCTAAAATCCCATTTAAAATCTGGTTCATAAAAAGGTGTTATAAATCCTGCACTAGCAGCATCAACATGTATGGGTATATCCAGTCCCTTAGTCTTCTTCAGATCCACCAGCATCTGATTTATTTCAGATACCGGATCAAATTCTCCTGTAAAGGTGGTGCCCAGAACAACTCCCACTGCAATTGTATTTTCATCTATCATTTTCTTAACATCTTCAGGCTCTATGGTAAAATGATCTCTGGCAATGGGCACAATTCTCGGTTCAACATCAAAATACCTTGCGAATTTATCCCAGGAAACATGGGTATCACCACCAAATACTATATTCGGCTTATCAGCAGGTTTGTTTTCCTTTAATCTTTTCTGCCTCCAGTTCCATTTATGGGCAAGCAATCCAAGCATAATTGCCTCAGACGATCCAATGGTTGAAGTCCCAATAAAGTCATCCTTATCTGGAACATTATAAATATTTGCCATTATGTTAACAATTCTCTCTTCTATTTCCTTTACCTGTGGATACTCGAAGTGATCTATGAAGTTCTTGTGCAGGTTTTCCATTATTAACTGATCAGCTTCTGGTTCCATCCACGTGGTAACAAAGGTTGCAAGGTTTAGATCTGGGTTTCCATCAAGATTTAATTCATCATGAATTAACTGATAAGCCGCTCTTGGCTCCATTTTACCCTCAGGGAATTCATATTTTGGAACATCATTATCAAGAAATCTGTTGTGCCCCTTTCCATATCTCATCTTATTTTCTCTTTTTTTCTGATTTACCACTCTCTTTGATACCATTTCTTCACTCTTTTTTATACGTGTAATATATGAATCATTTTACTTAATAATTCGCCTTTATTAGAAAAAATAGAAATCAGGGACTTTCTAAAACAACCTTAGCAAAAAATGACAGATTTATCCATGTTTAACGTGGATTAAAAATATGAGATATACAGGGTTCACTTCATATAAAAATTCCCTAATATACAGATTAAAAATAACTTTCTATATAACATCCTTTAGATTTAATGAATCCTCTTTTCAACCTTTCCGTAAAGGGTTTCCATTGTACTTCTTTTCTCAACGCTTTCAATTTTATCTATTTCGTTTTTTGAAGAATCCAATAGTTTCCTGGCATCATCCATTTTTCCTATTTTCGCATAAACTTCCGCGAGAATAAGGCTGCTGGAAACATATTCGTATGCCAGAGAACTGTTTTTTTCATAATTCATGGTTCTCTTTTCATGATCTTTTTCAAGGACCTTAACCATGTAGGGTTCTATCCTATCGTTTTCAGATTCAAGGTTAACGACTGCACTTTTAGTCCTGTTCCTTCGAAGTGATAAGAAGCCCATTTAAACCAGTTATATAATCAAACAGTAAAAGATAAATGTTGTCAAAGGAACTTAAAATAATTAATACACTTTTAATGAGTTTGTTCACTCACTCATTTTTAATCTCTGGCATTTCTGCATCTTCTATATTAGATCTCAGGTCTTTTAATAATTTAACCGTGGAGCTTACAGTTTCATCATCCATATGTTTGATACAGTTGGCAATATATTCCATGTGAACTTTTTTCGCTCGTTCAAAAACTTTGCTCCCCTCTTTTGTTATATTCAGTTCTATAACCCTCCTGTCATCCTTACTTCTTGTCCTTTCCACAAGATTACGCTTCTCCATGGAATCTATAAGACCTGTTATCCATCCCTGTGTAACCATGATATTGTTGGCCATTTGAACCATGGGCATATTTCCCTCTTCTGTCAAGTATCTTAGTATTGAATATTCTGTGCTTCCAAGATTTATTCTTTCCAGATTCTTTTCAACACCTTTTTTCCATACCTTCCAGGTTTCAACCATGGCTCTCCACACTTCTATTGGTTCTCTTTTTTCACTCATTTTTTGATACCTCTTTTCCTTTCATTTCTCCCTTGTTAATTTCTGGTCTCAGTTTGTTGGCATCTTCTCCATTCGGATCTTTATGGATCTGACCACCTGGGTGGTAATATTTCTTTCCCCTTAATAAAGATAAAATTGCTGCAACCACTGAAAGAATTGCACCTATGTAGAACGAATCTCTGAGAGAGTGCATTACTGCCGGAGCAAGAGCCAGAGGGAACCATGTGTTACTTTCTAATGTTGCAATTGTAGTGCTGCTTAAATTCAATGAACTCAGATAGGAAGAAGGAATCTGGCTTAAAATGGTCTGCATTGGATTGTAACCCAGAAATGCAGAAAAAATGGCGGAAGTAGGCGGAATTTTATCCAAATATGTGGATAAGCCAGATGCATTGGCAGATGTAAGGGCGATGTTGAAATAGTGGGGTAAATTAGTAGATAGTGCAAGTATGACAATTGTGAAGAATATACCCATGCTGGCAGTTTGGGCAACGTTTCTGACTGTGGCTACCATTCCGGATGAAATTCCTCTATTTTCTGCAGAAACAGAATTCATTATGGCTGCAGTGTTAGGTGCAGCAAACATCCCACTTCCGAAACCAAGCATGTATATTGTGGCTCCAAATGGGAGATATGTAAAGTTGTAGGAAAAGAAGGTGAGGATCACGAATGCAGCTGCAACTATGGTCATCCCTATTGTTGCTATACCCCTTGCTCCATACCGGTCAGACAGGGCACCACCAATAGGTCCCATTGTTAGGAATCCAAGGGTCATGGGTATCATGTAAATACCAGCCCAGAAAGGAGTTGATGAATAAGAGAAATTGTGAAGAGGTAGCCATACTCCCTGTAAAAGAATTATAAGCATGAACATGAGACCACCTCTTCCAAGGGCACCAAGGAAGGACGCAAAATTACCAAAAGCAAATGCTCTTATCCTGAAAAGTGACATCTTGAACATAGGCTGGCTAACCTTTATCTCAACAAATGGAAAAGCAATGAGAAGAATTGATCCAGATATCATCCCTGCTATGACCCATGGATTTCCCCAACCCATTACACTGGTTCCATAGGGTAGAAGCCCATAGGTTAGGGCCAGAAGAAATATGGTCAATCCACTTCCAAATACTATATTGCCTAAATAATCAATTCTCTGTGTCATATCTCTTATGGAAT
>JAJZYV010000244.1 GCA_021797955.1 Thermoplasmata archaeon | reverse complement strand
GCTCCATCGAGGATCCTTTTTGAGAGTCTTCTCAATTTCATGTCCAGGGCGGGAAGTTCGGGCAATGGATGGGGAACCTGGAATAAATCTGAAATGAGAGTCTTGCCTATATCGCTCAATCTTATCGCTCGTTCCTTCTGTTTTGCCTTGACTTTCATCATGGATCCTCGAGGGAGGTGTACAAATCTTCCATCCAGCCAATCTGGATTCTCCCGGAATCTTTGGAGCTCCGCATACCTCATTCCAGTTACAAGGAGTGAAGTGCAGATCCTTTTCATGTTGATGTCCGGGGCATCTCTGAAGATCTCCCATTCCGAAGGCCTGAGGATCCTGACTTCAAACTTTTCCGATGATCTGACAATGGCTCTCAAAATGGGTGTTAAGTTTGTGCAAAGACTTAATGGTTTTCTATGGCCTTTTATATACTGACCTTTGAAAATCAGTTCACAGGTATATAAGAAGCGTTAAGTTTTGACTCAAAAGTTAACATAATCGCTCCCATAATATTCATTTAGCATCATTCTCACTGAATAATCTCACATACACCCCTGTCAGGCCACCAGGAAAAGAAATGGCAACGCGATGGTCGTAACGAGAACAAGAATTATGCTTAACAATGATCTCATTTTTACGCTTCCTCCACTAGTATCCGTTTTACTTTCGAAGCCCCTTATCGAAGGTTCTAACCTCGTCAATACCTGAGTTAATTCTTCTCTCTGAGCCAGAGGTTCAAATATTTTCAAAGAGTGATCGCACTTAGCTATTGCTATTCCATGAACTCTGTAATATTTAATTGGAGGATCCAACCTTTTAAGATTGTCTCCTCTCGCTCTTATTTCAATTTCATTTAAGTCAACTATCCTATGTGTAACAAACCTTCCATAGGATAACGGAGAATAATAAAGGGGTAATTCATATATAATTATGTCTCCAAGGCTTAATTTAGTTTCTTCATTCACTTTTAAACCTATAACGTAATCCCTGCCAGTTATTGTGGGGTACATGCTCCGTCCCTGCGAAGAGACAAGGAAGCAATCGAATTCCTTCAAAAAGGCATTAAACCTTTTGAGGGTTTTGTCACCAGTCATTGCTTTTCTCAGTTCCAACAAAGGGTATAACAGAGAAGCAACTCCCAGCAACAAAAGGAACGGTATGGAGTTCTCAATGGCTGATGGACCACCACCTAATGCTACAAACAATATTACACCGGATGATAAAGAGGGAATTATCATCTGTTGGAGTGGGAAGACTTTCCTTTTTAGAATGTCGTATAAGAATGCAACGTAAATTATAATTGTTATTAGGTCGAAGAGGTATACTGTATCATACCAAAGATTGTTGAAACTTTCTGCAGAGAACAAAGCCGACTCTATTGGCCATGCTAACAGAAAAGAATAAATTGAAAGCACTACCCCGAAGACTATGAGTTTTATAGAGTAGGATTGCATTTGCAAATACTCTGAGTTCCTTATCCTTTTAGACATGGATGTGAAAAAGGTATGAAATATGACAAAAGACGTGGCGGTGGCAATAGAAGTTCCTAGCAGTTCAAGCAATAATTGGGGCAAAATTACGTTTCCTTGCCCAATTCTAACTAGATAAACAGTTATTGAACCTGTCACCAGGGCATCAAAAAGAACCGCACCAAATGTTGGTAAAAGAAAGAAAAATGAGCCTAAATAGGTTTCTGATAGAAAAATCAAGTTATGTGTGAGTATTAAGAGCCGATAGGAACTCACACTAGTACTAGGGACAATGAAACCGGAAGTTCCAGCAATTGAATTCAATAAGGCCGGGATACTATAAACGATTTCAGAAAAAACTGAAAATGATAAAAATATTACCAGAAACAGTGTTCCTCCAAGCAAAAACACTGAATTCGCTCCCAGTACTTTGCCACTCGTTCTCCTGCTTCTGAATATTTGAATTATGGGGATTATAAATGTGACGTCCATAGCCGAGTTCAAAGCTATATTCTTTAACAATAAAGATTTCCTTTTGATGAGCGAGTTGCATAAATAATTTAAAAAGAACAAAGAATACATGGAAAAGCCAATAACTGAGTATCTAAAGAGCGGCGATTCTATGGTCAAAGGAAAGATCCTGAGGACATCTATTATAATTAAGACAAAGAAAATAATCACGAAGTATTTTGCCAGAAATACAGTTAAATCAGATATTCTAGACTCATTCAATCGATTCACAACACCCGTAAGCACAAAAAGGAAGAGAAATAAATTTATCTCTTCAAGTCGTTTAAATCGCAGTCCCAATTACTGCTGCAAGAAATACTAGTGCCCATGGTCCCATCCAAGCAAGCAAGCTTGTGTCCACCAAAGCAGCGGCAGCTGCATCGCCCAAGATGCTACCTACAGTCACTTGGCTAAGAATCGCTGTAGCTATTCCACTGCTTCCAAAAAGGGTCGCTAGACTCAATTCTGCGGAATGGAAGCTAATCCAACCCTTAGAGTAAGCCACGACTATGGCGCTTCCAAATGGATTAAAACCCAAAAACTGAGCAATCAAGACCAAAGAAAGGGCCGCCATTGCCAGAGCTATCAAATAATACAGCATCCGTGGTTTGGAAACTGTTAGTGGATACCCGTATTGTCCCGAAGTCTCCATAATAATATTATGTATTAGGAAGTATATAAAATTTTATTAAGTTATAAATTTTCGTGAATTATTCTCAAATCGCGACAGTATGCTTCAATCAGGTACAACAGTAGAGCATTTTGAGAGCTAACTCGAATGGAATTGACATTTTGGGATTAATGGCTTATCTTACTATATCAGTTATGACCATGATATTACTGGATTTTAAATTTAAACTGAATATTTTCCTCAAAGACTTTCATCTTGATAGCCTATTGGTATAATACATGAAAAAGTTAGAAGTGGTGGAAAAACAGGACAAAAAATCAAGCAAAACCTGAAAAACAAAGGAAAGTATTTGCTGTCCTCCTACGTGTCCTTCGATGTCCTTGAGGACAATTTCAAACGGTTACGTTTGAATCATCCCAATCCGGGGCCCTATTCTTCTCAGTGTCCACTTTCTGCTCACAATTAGGACACGTAGTTCTTTTTGATGAACCTGTAAATCTCCAGATATAGCTGCAATGGTTGCATTTAACATCAAAACCATTGGACCTAGTTTCTTTTTCAACAATGTATACCTTAGAATTACAGTTAGGACAAGTGGCCATTCTCAGAAATCCATGGTACTGCCACGAGTAACCACATTCACCACAGGTCAAAGGAATTCCATCAGATGAATCCCTAGATCTCCCAGTTAGCTTTTCCTCAAATTCCTTGAATCTTGTCTCCATGTATTCCTTTTTCTTGGCCTCATAAGCATCAATCAAAGTTTGAGAAGGTAGTTTGAACCTTGAAGTCTTGATTGTGATCTTCTTGAATCCTCTCTGGATCTGAGGGTACTTGAACCAGATCTTGTCATCATGGTAGGGAGATGGGAACGGTAACTTCGGCTTCATTATTCCCTGGACATCTGCGGCCTCAAACATGACATGAATAAGATTTCTTGACTGCCTTCTATGAAATATATCTTTGGAACCGTGATTAGCAGAATAATCTGCATATACCGGAAGCCTTGTGTGAGCATTCCAAATATGACTGATGACTGGTTCTTCCACAATCTTGCATTGACACCAAGCCCGGCGTCATCAAATATTACAACAGATCCTGGTTTCAGTTTTCCCGAATTGACGAGAGTTATGAGCTCCTGGACTGTGAAGACGATCCTTTCAACAGTAATAAAAGGATATGGTCCCTCTACAATGAATCCCTTGTCAGACGCATGAAGGATATCCTTGATCTCAAGGATATGGAGAATTACTGGCATGAACTGAAGAAACAGAACATGAAGAAGAACGGAAGACCATTTATTCTTCCGGATAAGATCATCGAGATCCTGGCAAGAATAAGGGCAGTTTTCAATGCATCTTTCAGATCACTGGAATCATACATGAGAATATTCCAGGAGATTCTCGGTA
>JAJZYV010000243.1 GCA_021797955.1 Thermoplasmata archaeon | reverse complement strand
CCGTATATAGAATGGGCCCGACCGGATTTGAACCGGTGACCACCGCCTTGTAAGGGCGGTATCATAACCACTAGACTACGAGCCCCTTCTCTGTGAATTTAACTCATTATAATAAATTTCTCTATGTTATCAAGAAAAAATTAGGTTCAAATAACTTGGATTTGGATAAAAGGAATAATTCTTGATATTAAAGCCGAAAGCTTTTAAACAGTATTATTAACCGGATCACTATGAGCTACAGGATAAACAAGTGGTTAGTTTAATTAGAAGATCATTGGCTGAAATGCTTGGAACTTTTATTTTTGTTTTATTTGGCCCAGGAAGCGTTGTGGCATTTATGGCTGCATTTCAACAGCCTTTAAGTCCTGAAACGTTATTCTTCTCGGGAGCCACTTTTGGATTGGGAATTGCAATGGCAATCATTGCAGTTGGTCCAATTTCCGGAGGTCATGTGAATCCAGCAGTCACGTTGGGACTTTTCTTCGCTGGAAAGTTTAATGGAAGAGATGTTGTGCCTTATATTATTGCGCAACTCATTGGTGCTGTTTTAGCCTCCAGTGCTATTGCCCTTATGTTTGGATATTCTGTTGCCAATTCTGTACAATTTGGAGCTACTATACCTGGTGTTGGCGATGAATGGAAAGCACTCTTCGGGGAGTTTTTGATGACATTCATATTTCTATGGGTAATCAGTTCCATAGTGAAAAAGAGCGACAATATTGCAGTTATAGGAATTGTTATTGGTATATACGTTGCAATAATGATATTTATCCTTGGAACCATTAGTGGAGGCTCTATAAATCCGGCGAGATCATTTGGACCAGCAGTACTTTCTGGTATTCTCTTAAATGGAAGTTATTATCAATGGATTTATTGGGTAGGTCCTGTATTAGGTGGAATAGCCGGTGCAATTAGCTATAACCTACTATACGGTGAAAAAAAGAAAATTTTCTTTAATTCACAATAATCAAAACTTTATTATTTTTTAATATACCTATTTCTCAATTTCTCACAGATAAAATCAGATGGAAGTTGCATATTTTCAATGTTAAACGTATCAACTTTAGAATTTTCCTCTATTTTATTGTAGATATTTCTTTCCTCATTTTCATTGTGTGTTTTTAAAATAAGAAGCATTTCTGAGAGACTTTTCTCTGTCTTTATGAATTTTTCTTCCTCTATTTCCTTATTTATGATTTCCATTAATTTCCACAGGGCAGCGTGCTCCATCTTTAACCCTTCCATAAGCTGGTGTGTCCTCAGATCCCCCTTATCTAATGATGGAAAAAGGACAGTTTCCTCAAAAAAAATGTGTTTTTTTAAACCGCTTTCTATATCTGAGAATTTATCTGTATCCATATAACCATTTTCAATAAAATCAAGAACTTCCTGAATTTTTCTGTTCACCACATGGTGATCATCGGTAAGCCATTGTTCATTTTTCATAAGAATTCACTGCTTATGGAAAATATAAATCTTATACTAAGTCTATGCGCTTTGCATATGGGGAAAAGAAAACCCCCAAAGATTTACCCTTGGCAATCGCCTTCCTTACCTCTGCATCGCTCATTCCACGGTTTATAGCCTCTGAAATTACATTGTCTTCCATTGGTGAACCCTTGTTGGATCTCTTCAGTTCTCCTATAATATCACTGAGTCTTTCTATGTCAGTTCTTTGAACTGAACTCATGCCTGTCATCAGGAGGTCAATATCTATATGCCCATCAGAGGCAGAAACATCATACAAGAAATAATCCACTATTTTCTTGGCTGTTATTGCATCTTCTACAGTGACTATTGCTGATAATCTGGCTCTTGCTGCAGCCTCTGCAAGCCTTATGGTAGATTCCAGCTGTCTCGCTGTAATTGGAATGGAATTCTTTTTCTCCCCTGATGATCGTGTATTCACGTATTCATCCCTCAATACTGCAATTGCCTCATCAGATAGCCTGGGGAAAACTCTTGATTTTGCGTAACCCACGTATTTTCTCAACATTTCTTTCGATATAGGGGGTTCAAAAATTTCAGAATCTGCCATGGGTTCATCCTCTACACCTCTATTTTCAATACTCCTATATCCTTCACCCAATCTATGGGCTCTAAGAACATGCTCGGCCAGCTTGAGATCTCCCTCCTTAGTTGGTTTATCCATTATTTTGAATATAACATCAAATCTTGAAATCAGTGGAGGCGGAAAATCTACCTGCTCCATGAAATCAAGTTCAGGTCTATATCTGCCCCCCTTAGGGTTCGCAGCAGCAAGAACTGCGCATCTTGATTTTAAAGTTGCCATAATTCCTGCTTTTGAAATAGTAACAGTTTGTTGTTCCATTGCTTCATGCATTGAGGCGGTATCTTTCTGGTCCATTTTATCCAATTCATCTATGGCGACAAACCCATTGTCTGCGAGAACTAGTGCTCCAGCTTCTAGTGTCCACCTTCCCTCTCCAAATTCATCCCTAACAGCAGCGGCAGTTAAACCCGCTGAGCTCGACCCCCGACCAAAGGCAAAAACTCCACGAGGAGAGATCTCTGTCATGTATCTAAGTAGCTGAGATTTTGCAGTTCCCGGATCGCCGACGAGAAGAACGTGAATATCGCCTCTCATTGCTGTTCCATCCTTCATTACTTTTCTTACTCCTCCAAACATCTGAAGAACAAGTGCCTGTTTGATCTTTTCGAGACCAAAGATGGTTGGGGCTATTGACGAAATGAGCATGTCCATGATTTTGGGGTCCCTTGATAATTCATGAATTTTCTCTTCGTCTTCATCCGTTATATGGATTTCATCCAATTCTTTGACAGTTTTTCTAAAATTAAGAGCATATAAATATATGCTAAATTCAGTGAGTGGTGTTCCTGAATTGATCTTTTGATCAGCCATAAGTATCCCATCAAGAGTAACCCTATCCCCTGGGAATAACTTACCCGAAATGTCATCTTCCAGAATAACGGCCATTCTCAAAGGCTGTGCGCCACCTCCTAAATTCTCTGGATTTTCCTGTATTTCTATCTTTTGAGTGTCCACAAACACAGACTCAGATGTTATTAGCTTAAATCTAGTCTTTCCCTTTTCAAGACCGCACTTTTCAGATGGGCATCTTGTGGGTTCATCCACTTTTCCCTTTCCCTGTGAAATAAAAAATCTGTGGCCACATACCGTGCATTCGAAGCAAGCATTCATTATTCTTGGTAGAACCTCAGTATTCTTTCTTATAATTCCTGTAACACTTATAAGTTTACCAACCTCTGGGCTCCTTATATTCCGTATTTCAAATCTAATATCCTCTGGAAGATCAATAATTCTAAGATTTATTCGAACTACATCCTTTTCCCTGCCGTGAATGGTTTCTCTCTCAATTCTTGCATATTCTTTTATCTTTTTTTCTCCTGCGGATATTACTTCAAGTGGATTTTCTAAAATTTCTCTTGCAAATTCTTCATCAAACTCTTCTAATTTGTTGTATGATACATACAAACTTTTTTCTGAAGGATAATGTGATGTAAGTTTTCCAACTTCACTATAATAATCATATTTTTGAAAGAAGCTGTCCCATGTATTGATGAGCCTAGATAGAGTGAGTTCTTCATCAAGTTCTTCTTCATCTTGATCATTGGAATACATCAAGAATAACCGAGGCGGAACCGACCAACGACCCAACGATAAAAATATTACTAGCTCAACTCAATGCTATTCGTGCAGAGCAACATTTGGGTCCATGGAGGTACATCGATGCAACGGCTAATGTAGGCACCCAGTCCACTTATGATCCTGCGGGGAATCGAGCAGGTTATTCTGTTACCGCTGGCGTTCAGGTAAGCGTACCACTTGATCTAATTGGCGCTGACAACGCACATGCATCAAAACTCGCAGCTATGGCTGAATCTCTTGAGTTGCAAATTCTTCAAGCTCGAGCTAATTTTCATCAAAAACTTGTTGCAACCATGGGTGACCTTCGAATCGCAAAAGATAATCTTGCATTTGCTGAAAAACAGTTTGCAGCTAGTGAAGCGAATTGGGATAG
>JAJZYV010000242.1 GCA_021797955.1 Thermoplasmata archaeon | reverse complement strand
CCTGAAGGTACACCAGAAGATTATTATACTCTTGAGAATGCGAATGAGGCCATAATGTGTTCAGAATTAATAATTAAGGGGGTTAATGAAAAATGGAAATTGCTGAACGTAGATTAGCTGAAAAAAGCAGAACGATTGATGAAGTGTCAGAATTCTCAAAACAACTGAAGCATAAGTGTACCGTGGTTTTAATTGGTTCCTATGCAAGGGGAGACTTTAACCTATGGAGTGATATTGACCTACTGGTTGTGGGAAATTTTAAAAATGCGAATCCTGTTGAGAGGTTTAAAGAGATTGACTTTCCTCCGGGATATGAATTAATTCTCCTAAAACCTGAAGAGTTTGAGAAAATGAAAAGAAAGAATAATAAATTTATTGCTGACACTTACAATGAGGGTGTAGTTTTACGAGATGATTTTAAGCTTTTTTAGTGACCTTCCCGGGAAAGTCAACCAGCTAATAATTGCTGTTTGATGATTTCACGCCCAAGTGCGTGATGGAAACTGGTAATAACTTTTAAACCCTTTCGTTAGGGTATTTGACACTTGCCTCCACTCTAAAATGGGATGAATGATTTTAGATTAATAATCACACAGGGTGGAATTCTATTAGACTCACTTGTTACATAACCCTTAACAACAGATCAACAATAACCAAGTATGGTAGACAGGGAGTTAGCCCTAAGAGTTAAAAGTCTCATGCCAGACAGGGAAAGGGATACAGATAGGACTAAACCTGTGTCAATGTGGAATGAACTTGATAGATTGAGGCGTCTTCCAGAAAAAACCTCAGTTGTTATATTTAGGACGCGGGGATGCTCATGGTATGACTTCAGTTCCTGTTCCATGTGTGGATATTTTAATGACGTAAATACGAATGTTAATTCTGACGACCTAAAATCCCAGATAGACAGGGCTTACGACTTTATGGAATCCACGAGTATATTAAAGGTTTTCACCTCCGGAAGCTTCCTGGATAGAAGGGAAATTCCAAGGGAGGTTTTTGAATACTTCTTTAAGAAAATAGGGGATAAGGTTGACAAGTTACTGATTGAATCAAGAACAGAATATGTAACTGAAGAAACATTGAGAGAAATTAAAAATTTCGGAATTGATACAAGAATCGCGATAGGAGTCGAAAGTTCAAATGATGATGTGATTAGAAAAAGTGTTAATAAGGGATCCAGTTTTGCTAAATTTAAGAAGGCCGCTTCAACAGTTTCGAATCTAGGGCTGGAACTCAGATCATACCTTCTGCTAAAGCCCCCGTTTATGTCCGAAGAAGAAGCGGTATTTGATGCGATCAAGTCGGTTAAGGATTGTGCCCCATATTCAACTGATATCTCAATCAACCCAATGAACATACAGAGAAATACACTTGTTGAGAAACTCTGGAAAAATGGTGAATATAGGCCACCATGGCTGTTCAGCATAGCCAAAGTACTGCTTGAAACCAGACAGTCAGGAACGGAGGTTCTTTCCTACCCAACAGGAGGAGACAGAGATAGGGGAGCACACAATGATAAACAGGATCCTGAACTTCTGAAACTGATATTTAATTCGTCACTGAATCAGGATTTTAAGGAATTGGAAACGTATTATATGAAATCCGATTTGAAAAGTTATGAATTATTTCTGAAGATGGATAGGGGTCTTCCATCACAAATAAACATGGATGCGCTGATAAGAAAAATGTCCTCCGGGGCAGTGAAGATACAATGAAGATCGGTGGTCTCGGAGAGCGGGAAGTAATAAGGGAAATAATGAAATTTGGAAAAGTTAGCCAAAAGCCAGATGATTGCTCTATTCTTGACAGTGGAAGAAACTATTTACTGCTAACGACGGACTCTATAACGCCAGAAACTCACATACCAGCACTGGCAAGCGCGAAGGAAGCAGGGGAGTTTTTCGCTTCAATTAATTTGAGCGATATTGCTGCGATGGGGGGTATACCTAAGATCTTTATGGCTTCCTTTAATCTTGAAAAAAATATGGAAATTGAATATATAGAGGATTTTGTAAAAGGCATATTTAGAGTTCTTGAAAGAAATAATGTAGAATACTCAGGTGGCGATACTAAGGAGTCAAAAGGTACTGTGTTCACCGGTTTCTGTCTTGGTGTACAGAAAAAAAGGCTAACTAGAAAACGATCCCAGATAGCGCCCAACCAGATAGTCTGCGTAACTGGAAAACTTGGAAGAGTTGGTGCAGCATATGGCGCATATATAAATGGTGTAAATTTAAGGGAGAATTCAAAAAGGATTCTTGACATATCACCGAAAATAAGGGAAGGACAGATCATAAGTGAAAATGGTGGTAAATTTATGATGGATATCTCAGATGGGCTATTTGGTTCGATCTGGCAAATGAAAAATGATTATGGTGTGGGATTTCGACTCTCCGAATCCGACATTAGAGTTGATGAATCGGTGCATAACATATCAAGAATTACAGGAATTTCTGAAAGAGAGCTTGCCTTCAATTACGGGGGGGACTACGAATTATTATTCACTATTAAGAATGATGAATTCGGTAAATTTTCAAAAAAGATGGAAGAGGAAGGAATTGAAGTCTGCTATATCGGGGACACCTGGAATGGTGATAATATGATATTTAACGGTCAAAACTGGGAAAAAATAAACTACAGGGGTTGGGAACATCTTACCAAGTAGTTTATAAGGGAACCACTTTTATGTTCACAGATTTGCCTTCTATTACCCATTTTTCTGTACCCTTGACTCCCTTTTCATCTGGCTCGGGTATTTCCTTTTCTTCAATCTCTGTCGCGAGAGTTTCTTCCATTATATTTTTCTTGAGTTTAATTACTGTTTCTACTATTTCCCTATCTCCAGATATTCCGATATTTATCTTTTGGTCGTAGTTGAGATTGAGTTTTTTCCTCATTACCTGAATCCTTCTGATGATTTCTCTTGCCATACCTGCCATTTCTAGGTCCTTATTGATCTCCGTATTCACAAATACTGAAAAATTCCCTTCCTTTACCATTGTATAGTTCTCTGCAGGTGTCTCTACTATTTCGATTGAACCTTCTGGAAGCTCGAATCCTTCGAAAGAGATGCCGGAACCGGATGAAAATTCTCTTACCCTCCCCGTATCATTTATCTCCTTGACGAAGGCAATGAATGCGTTCACCTTCTCCTTAAGAATGGGTGCAACCTTTGAGACCACTGGCTTTAATGTGATGTCAAGGGGTGCGTCCTCCACACGTATTATGTTTATTTTGTTGCTATTCATCTCCTCCTCTATTGGCTCAATATCCTGCATGGAAATGGATTGTCCTACCAATAATATTTCATTAACAGGCTGCCTTCCCTTGATGTTTGACTCCTGCCTAGCCCTTCTTGTAAGTTCCAGTATCGTCCTTGATGCCCCCATGCTGCTTTCCAGCTTATCATCTATCAGTTGTTCATCATGCTTTGGGAAGTCTGTACCATGAATGCTTAATGACTCGGGGTGCAAACTGCGGAATAGAAATTCTGTGGTGAAGGGTGCGATTGGCGCAAGCAATTTGCAAATATTTTCTATTGCATAGAAAAGAGTAGAGTACGCTTTATCTTTTCCATCGTAGGTCTCCCAGAATCTTCTTCTTGACAACCTTAGATAGAAATTTGATGTCTCATCTATCAATTCGGCGATTAAATTCTGAGCTCCGCTCAGATCGTATTTATCGTATGCTGAAACCACATTTTTAATTGTTGTGTTCACTCTCGATAGAAGCCATCTGTCTAACTTGTTTTCCGACATCTTGAGACCTGAATATGTGAACTGGTCTAAATTTGCATTCTGTGAAAAGAAGCTGTAAATATTAATCAGTGTCCCCAAAACCTTAGTCTCTGTATCTCTGACAGTCTTATCAACCAGTGGCTTAGGTTTCCAGGGAGCCGAAGTATAAAAGAATAATCTTGATGCGTCTGGGCCATACCTATCGATCATTTCCTTTGCAAGCACTCCATTTCCCTTACTTTTGCTCATTTTTCTACCTTCTGAGTCTAATATGAATTCTGTGCAG
>JAJZYV010000241.1 GCA_021797955.1 Thermoplasmata archaeon | reverse complement strand
TGAGACCATGTCGATAAAATGTTTAATTGCCTAGTATTGATACTTAAGAGGGTTGATAGTTAAACGCTTCTTAGTTAAACTGGCAAACCTAGAGGAAATAGCTTTCTTATTTTTATGGAATTATACCTCAATGAAATCATAAATTAGATAAAACTAAACTTTTAATTTTGTAAAATTATCCTCTTATGGTTTAATATCGAGTAAACAAACTACTGAATCTTGGAGTTCTTTACGAGACAACATCTTGATCGTTAGTGGAGATTTAAGGGCATTCTATGTCTTAAAACAATCGTCAATCCTTAAAATACTAAAATTTATTAACTGTTATTTATTCATAATTTATGACATTCTGGAGAAGAGAAAAACACCCAAAGAGTGGCATAATAATCCATCACTGTGATAAACATAATTTTCATTCAACTGAACTGATGGAAATAGAAGAGCATGAGAGAATACATGAAATAGAAGCTGGAGGCCTTAGAATTTAATAATTCTATTAAATTGTTTTCTTTTAATAATGTTGTTTTTACTTTATTTTCTAATTGATTAATGGTTTTATTTGAATTTGGATACAGCAACGGGTGCTAGCCTTCCAGTATCAGGATCTGACTTAATGATTTTTACATCCCTATACATACCTTTAAGGCTTTCGTCAATTGATTGCTTTAGAGGTGTAAGAAGCAAATTTCCTGCAAGGCTCATCCCTCCTCCTATGATAATTGCTTCTGGGTCATATGAGCAGATAAGATTGGAAATTGCAGTCGATAGATAAAATATAGTTTCTTCTAATATTAATTGGGCATACATATCTCCTTTTTTTACACCCTCAAACATGTGTTTAGCAGTTATCTTGCCTGGTGGTATTGAAGAAAAAAATTGAGATTCGCGTAACATTGTTCGGTTTTCCATTATCTTTCTTGCTATGGCTTTTCCCCCAGCAAGAGCCTCTATACACCCTCTTCTTCCACAGCCACATACCGGCCCGTCCGGGAGTATTATACAATGTCCAATTTCTCCTGCAAGCCCATTATTCCCTCGTACAAGCTTACCATTGGCGAAAATGCCTCCGCCAATTCCCGTACTCAGAGAGATATAGATGAAATTATCCATGTTTTTCCCCTTTCCAAAAACCTTTTCAGAAATAGCTGCAGCTGTTGCATCATTTTCTAAAATTGTTTCCAGAGAGAAGATTTTTTTCACATCCCTAACAATGTTGAAATCTGACAATCCAAATAGATTGGGAGAAGAGATAATCCTCCCAAGATCTGAATCAACAAGACCTGCAAAAACTATTGAAACCTTTTGCGGATAAATTCCAGTCTCGTTAATCATTGAATTGCCTATTTCTTCAATATCCTTTAGAACCCTATCCTTGCCCATGTGTTTAACAGTCAACCTTCTGGATGAACTCTTGACATTTCCCTCAATATCCGACAAAATACCTGAAATCTTGGTTCCTCCTATGTCAAATCCAAGAATGTATTCAGTGCCCTTGTTCACTTCCATCCACTTTGTCCTCCTTAACTGTAAGAACTAATCCTGATATTCCTATTACTGTAATGTTTGAACCATTCTTTATTTCAAGACCCTTCTCGGAAATAGCTTTCCATCTCTGCCCATCAATACTTACCCATCCTGTTGGGTTTATGGTAGTAACCGCAGTTCCTTTGCTGGAAACCAAAGATTCCCACCCGGTTTCGGGCTTCCTCTTAAGAGATGACCCTAATTTATGGAGATAATAAGCAAGAACAACCCCAAGGAAAAGCACTATTCCAATGATAACATAGTCAGTAGTTCCTATGGGATTGGCCGGATAAGCTGAACTGTTAGCTGAAATGTATGGCGCTGCAATTAGGATGGTCCCAACCATATCTATTGCGATACCTCCAAGCAAAGCTATCCCGTGCTGAGTTTTTATTTCCAAAAACATTAAGGCAGATCCAAGTAGCAGAAATACAATACCTACAACTGATGAACCAATGAGTTGCGCCCCAAACAAACCCAATCCTATTAAGATTACTCCAAGAGCCGTCATAATCACCGTCCTGTGATATATATCTATAAGTATTGCAAGAGATCCAAATGTAATGAATAACCCGTCTACAATTGAGTTACTCATGAAACTTAAAAATTGTTCATAGAGATTTTCATTTACGGTTCCAGTTGGATAGCCGGAAAGACCCATTTTGTTCATAAATGCGGAAAGATTGGGTGCTATTCCATTTATTAGACCGATGTTATAGGCTTGTTGGGCGTTGTAAGCTTGATCATTATAAACCATAATTGCAGCAGCTGTAACATTCCTGTCATGTGCTGCAGCCAAACCAGTCATCAATGCTTCCATAGCAGCTTCTGTATGGTTCTCCTGCAAACTTGAACCACCTACAACTATTGGTGTAGATGGTCCGATTTCAGACCCATTACCCATCCATATTTGTGTTGTTGCCATTGCAATATATGATCCTGCAGAAGCTCCGATTGAATCTTCTCCTATATACGTATAAACGGGGATATGGGAACGTTCAGTTGCATTTATAGCACTTACAATCTGAAGCATACACTCCAATAAACCGCCGGGCGTATTCATATTAATAATAACAGCCTTAGTGTTCTGGGAGTTTATGGAACCCAACGCGTCAGAGATCATTGTAGCAGATCCGGGGTCAATCTCTTCATTAAGATTTATTATTAGTACATGCTGTGATGATTGAGCATTTGAAATACCAGAAAAGGATACTAGTGTAAGGGAGACAAAGATTAATGCTATTCCCATTACCTTACTTGATAACATATGCCATTAATGTTTACCTTAGATTTTATAATTTTGCATAATTAGTTGTTTATTCAAAAATTGGCTCGATCGTCATTGAAATCCTTTTTAGTTTGAATAATATTACCACAAATGAGCAGAATTTCAATTGCAGATCTTGGAGATTTAAAGGGCGGAGAAAACATAACAATTTCTGGATGGGCCCAGGAAATTAAGATTTTGAAAAGTGTTACTTTCATTATCCTGAGAGATTCAACCGGGGTTTGTCAAGTCACGATTAAGGGTGAACCCAATCTAATTGAAAAGGCATCAACGTTAACAAGAGAAAGCGTTATAATGATAACTGGCACTTTTAAGAAGGATGGTATTAGCAAATCTGCTCCGGAAATTGCATGCACCGGTTTAACATTATTAAATCCAGCTGGTACCCCACTTCCATTAGGCATCACCGATCCTGTTGAGGCTGATTTTGAGACTAGATTCAACAACAGGATTCTCGATCTAAGAAAACCGAAGAACAACATCATTTTCAGGGCTAAATCTTCAATTTTATGGGGTATCCGGAAGCTAATGACAGATGAAGGATTTGTCGAAGTACAAACACCTAAAATTGTTTCTTCTGCCACAGAAGGTGGAGCTGAAGTGTTCAGAGTAAAATATCATGAAAAGGATGCATTTTTAAATCAAAGCCCGCAACTTTACAAGGAAATGCTAATTTCTGCTGGAATTCCAAAGGTGTTTGAAGTTGGACCAGCGTTCCGTGCTGAGGAACATAATACAAACAGACATCTCAATGAATTCACGAGTATAGATATTGAAATGGCATTTTCCAATGATGATGACGCTATGCAAATGCTTGAATTATGCGTTTATCAGGGAATTACCGAATTAATGGATAAAATGGGAAAAGAACTGGAGACTCTGGGCTATAAAATTGTGGTTCCTAAGAAACCATTCCCCAGGATGGAATATACAGAGGGAATTAAGATATTGGAAGAGAACAACGTGAAATTTAATTTTGGAGATGATTTCTCGTCAGAACATCTAAAGATAATAGGATCAAAGATGGATGGATTTTACTTTATTACTGGATGGCCAGAACAGGTAAGACCTTTCTACACCATGCAGAGGGATGATGATCAAAGGTTCACTAAATCATTTGATCTCCAATATAAAGAACTTGAAATAACCTCAGGGGCACAGAGAGTACACGATCCAAATGTTCTCATAAAAAGGTTGAAGGAAAAGGGTTTAAATCCTGAAAATTTTGAATATTACGTAAGTGCATTTA
>JAJZYV010000240.1 GCA_021797955.1 Thermoplasmata archaeon | reverse complement strand
CAGTGTAATGAACTGAGATACCTCCGCTATTAACTCTGGAAAAGAAAATATCATATCGTGAACATACCCATCCTGTCTCTTCTCATAATTGACATATGTTTTTATCTGGAAATCAGGGATATCATTTTCCAGCATGCATATTCTTGGCCCGATGGGCAGGAATGTGTCTGAGGCTTTACCGAGAATCCAATTCTTTCCCAGCCTGTCCTGATAATCGTTCTGGTAATCCCGGGCACTTATGTCATTACAAACAGTAAATCCGAAAATTGATTCTATGGCATTTTCAACCGATGCTTCTTTAATTTTGGCACCAATAATTGCGGCAATCTCGCCTTCATAGTCAAGATACTTAACCTTCCCTGGCTTTATTATATTTTCATTATTTCCAATCACCGCATTACTGAACTTGGTGAAAAAGTATGGTCTTTTTGGACTGGGCGTCCTGTTTTCCTCTGAGTGACTTCTGAAATTTATTGCAGGCAAAAATATTTTTTTCGGGTTTACAGGGATATCTTCTATTATATCTCCTGAATATTCTTCCATTCTTTCTGGTACCCTTTTGTGGAGTTCACCTATTGCCCGGTTAATGTCAACTGAATCGGTTATCTCTGAATAAGAATAGTATTTTCCATTTTCCGATATAAGTATGTTTTTCCTTCCTTTACTGGATTTGTTCACAATTAAGTCCATATGAGTGTATTTTAATTACGTTATATAAATATTCCAAAGAATGGGAAGTTTTGATCATGAATTGATTTTGGTTGAAAAGTCATATATTGCATAATTGGTGAAAAACCACATTATTGGTAGTGATATTGCGAGAAAAATAATTGAGAAATACAATTGTTGTGTTATTCCAAAAATCGGCCATATATCAAGGGTGGAAACTGCAGTAAAATAAAGAATGATTATTGATATTACTGGCAACATTCCTCCAACATATTCAAGAGCAACTATCCTATCGTTTCTCCCACTTGTTACCAAAGAATAACCGGCAAGCAAACCCCCAGCTGTAGATACTATAGCCATTAGTGAATAGTTGATACCACTCCCAAGGCTAAAATTTACAAAAGCAGGTAAATACCACATAACCATTAAAACAACTGAACCTATTGCTGAACATAGTATGTAGAATTTCGATCTTTCCTCTGAAAAAATCTTAAAGATTGAATGGAGAAGGAATATTATTATTATACCTGTGATAAACATCAGTGCGTTGATTGAAGCATAAAAAAGAAGATTTTCCCTTAATCCAAGAAAAATTCCTACGATCAATACAACTGGTTCCAACACCACAAATAGAACTCCTGCAAATATGAATTTCAGCTTGTTAGTATTAAGTTTCTTAATTTTGGCAAAGAATCTAATTGAAAAACCACTTATGGATAGTTTAAGGACTACAAATGTTAAAATGGTTAGAAACAAAGATTCCATTACAAGTGGCAAAGATACTATCCCAAGAATTTCAGAACCTATGGCCGGTAGAAGAGATGTTGTTGCTTCGCACTGGCATGAAAGTCCCGCAAATGCGTAGGATACCCCTGAAAATTTGTTAATGGCCTTTCCCTGTTGCATCTTTTTCTTGGCCTGGTCGAAGATCATCCTGAAGTTTTCAATTAGAAAAGACCCTATTATTCCAAAAATAATTGTAAGTTGAATTGAAAATGTGATAGTAAACTGCATTGAAAATATTGTAATGGCATTGGAAAACAGATAAGGCACACCAGCAGGCGATTCGTCATCATATATGGATCCTACTAGAATTTGCGGATCGTTTGCAAAGGAGGAGTAAATGAAAAGGCCCCCTATGAAAAGCATGATATAAAGGTAGATTAAAAAAACAAAACCTTTGGTCAGAGATTTTCTCTCATATGAATATAGAAATCTTAGGACAATTAGAAGTGCGAGCAATAAATAAAAAAACGCAAAAAAAGCCGAAATGTTTAATCCCGAACCTGTGTTTGCTATGACAAAATGATATGTGAAAATTAGTGATAATGACAGTAGAAATAGAAAAAATGACGGTATATAAACAGAAAATGAAGGCCAAAATCTTTTTGTGATATAATATGCAAACGGTAATAGAAGCAAAGATAATATGCCGCCCCAAAATGCAAATTTAACATAACTTTCTATGTATATTGCTCCCATATAACTAAGATCAAATAATGAACCTATGAAAATAGCAATAGAAACCAATAGGGTCATGACCTGAATGGAATATTCTCTCATTTAAACATAGAATTGCAGACACCTTATTACAATTTTTTAGGAAGTCCCCATAGATTAAGGAATGATGTTAAGATATATCCCCACAATGCTGACCAGAACACCCATAAACAAAAGGGCAATGGCCCAGTTCAGGGAACTCCCATTGGCATATTTCCCCACAAAAATACCCAGTACAGCTAACGAAAGGAGTGATATAAAAAACGGAAAATAGACATTTGAAGTAAATGCTATTGCACTCAACAATGGTATCATTGCACCTAGAAAACCAAAAAGAGCTGCTGCAATTGTACCTATTGCAGTTTCAAGAAGAATAATCCTTTCCATGGAGCTTCTTCTTGGCTTATTCTTATCTGGATTGAGGTGCTTTGAAACCCTGCTAACTTCGTTTCTCATTTTACTATATTGGGCAACAAAATAACTCCCAGCACCCACAATAGATGAACCAGAAGCTATCCTTAATGTGTGATAAAGGCTCATATCTACCCCAGATACAATCCGTCCCGAGGTTATCATTAATGTGGTTATAATTCCATCAACTAACCCAATGGTTATTGGAAAGATAGTTTCTCTGTTCAAATATCACGCCTAACATTCTCGATTAAACGACTTCCTGCTGCAATTTCATCCACTGAATGAACCACAGCCCCTGCGTCTTCTATTGTCCTCACAAGATCATCGAAATTAATGTTTGTACCTTCAACAGTAATGTTTGTGCCCATTGTCTCCATGTCTATTTCAGTAACGCTTATATTCACGGCATCTACTCCCTTTACAGAAATAATGGCCTCTGAAAGGTCAACAAGGGTAGGGCGATTTAGTCCTTTTCCAACATCTAATATTACTCTTCTAATGTTCAAGTCCATCACTTTAACTATTCACACGTTTTAAGGATTATAATAGAATTGAATTTAACCTTTTTATAACTTATACTAAGATTTCACTTAATGATTAACATGGTAAAAAGCCATCTAATTTTCAGTCTATCTAAAGAAAAGGTTTTGATATCATTACTAATATCTTATACGTGGAAAATAGAAAAAGGCAAATGATATACGTGATAATTGCCATAATATTGGACGCTATATTTACATATTATATTGTATATTTGAACACCTTGTGACCTTCATGAAAGAAGTTTCTATTATATCAATAGGGAATGAAATTGTCAAGGGAAGAACAGTTAACACAAACGCCTCAGAAATAGCCATGGCGTTTACCAAAATGGGTTTTTATGTTTCCAGACATACTTCTATCCCGGACGACTGCAATATTATATCAAAAACGTTGGCAGCGTCATTGAAAGATTTTGATATAACAGTCACTACAGGAGGTCTAGGACCAACTTTTGACGATATGACAGTTAAGTGCCTTACCCTTGGACTAAAGAAGAAATTGATACTCAATCAAGAAGCTTACGCGGTCATCATTGAGAAATACAAGAATCTTAATCTATCTCTCACTGAGGAGAGAAAGAAAATGGCTCTTTTTCCAGAAGGTGCCGGCATAATCCAAAACGCCGTTGGAACCGCACCGGGCTTGTTTTATTCTTCCAATTCACATAAGATCTTTTGCCTTCCGGGCGTTCCAAAGGAGATGAGAAGTATGCTCCCTGAGGTTCTCAATCTATCAGGTAAAACTGGGTTAAATTATATCTCGATGGAGTTTAATGTTTCTGGGATAATGGAAAGTTCAATTGCTCCTTACATAAAGAGATTAATGGATGAATATGAGAATAGCGTTTTTATAAAAACACATCCCCTATCAGATGAGATCGCAGATCCAAAATTAATAGTCGAATTATATTCAATTGCAGATAAAACAGATGAAACTAAGGCGAGAATGGAA
>JAJZYV010000239.1 GCA_021797955.1 Thermoplasmata archaeon | reverse complement strand
GATAGATGTTAACAGAAATGATCGCACTTGGAAGCTTTTCTGGGATAGGTTTGATTTAGCCATTAAAAAGATATATGAAATTCTGGATGATGATGGTTTATTTATTGCATACTTTGCCAATAAAAATCCAGAAGTGTGGAAAAGAGTAATGGAATATTATATAAATGCTGGTTTTGTAATCACTTCAGCAGTACCATTGTCCACTGAAAATACAAATAATGTTGTTTCTATAAACAAAATATCAATATTTTATTCGTTAATCATTACTGCGAGAAAGAGGAAAGAAAATAAATCCGGACAGATATACCAGGTAAAAGAAGAAGTTAAAGAAAAGATAAGAAAAAAAATTCAGGAATTTTATGAGTTTGGTTATAATCAAGGAGAGATGCTACAGGCAGCCATAGGCATTGCACTTGAAGTAATTACATCCTATTCTGATATTGTTAGTTTCAATAAAAAAGACGCAACAAAAACTGCAATTGACTTTGCCCAGGCATTCCTCATTGAAGAATTAATTACTACAGATCTGAAAAAAGCCGGTTTGAAAAATCATCTACCCGATCCTGAAACTATTATTTATTTCAATTACCTTAAAAGCGAGCGCCAGATAGACAAAGATACGTTTAATCAAATAATAAAAGCCTTGAATATAAGTGATTCTGAAATGTTTAAGAAGAATTTGATAAAATTAAAGGATAACAACATATACTTCAATGATGCTTTTGAACGTGCCAAGTTTGTAGAGGAGAACGGGGAAGATCCGATTATCGGGAATTCAAACATTGACTGGATTCACAGGGCAATTCGGATGTATGTTCATGCCCCAAAACCGGAAGTCATATTGGAGATTTCCGAGGTTTCAGGTATACCCAAGGAAGATCTTTCAAAAATGTTATCCATAATGCATATTTATTCACCTAACGATAAAGAATGTCGGTTAGCAGGTGAGTTATCTGATGTTTATGAAAGAACTTACGGCTCCAAATTAAGAGATAGGTCAATAGAAAGTTATGATAAAAAGAATATTTCAGGGGCTTAATATGGAAACGGAATCGTCTTCTATTAAGGATTACGCGGAGTTCAGGGTTAAATGTGATTCCTATTACATAAATACATTAATGACCTACGATCCATCCAAGATTTTTACAATTTCCAAGATTGACCCGCTCCCGTTCCAGCTTGAAGATTTCCTTGCCTTGCTCGACGACATGCGGACGAAGGACCACCTCAGGGCGCTTATTTCTTACGAGACGGGGCTGGGCAAGACGATTGTCTCGGGGCTGTTGATAAGGGAAGTTGTTTTAATGGATAAGAAGGAAAAGAACAGGAACGCCCGTATTTTGATCCTGGTTCCACCAATGGCCATTGACCAGTGGATAAAGGAGATGGACAGCAAATTCAATTTGAAATTTCATAAATATCAAAATTCTGAAGATTTTGAGTATAATCTCTTAATTGCAAGTATGGACACATTAAAGCATAAGAGAAATTATGAATACATAACGAAAAAGGGGATAGTATGGGATTTTGTCATAGTGGATGAGCTCCACAGGGCATCAGCACATAACGCCGATGGTTCGGAACCTAACCAGAGGTACAAGTTAATAAGCTTGTTAAGCGACAGGACATCCCATTTCATAGGACTCACCGCAACGCCACATGACGGCAGGACGGAGAGGTTTGTAGCAAGGCTACGGCTGATAAACAAGAATGTAAATCTAAATAATTATAAGGACTTTTTAAAGAACCACAATTTCAGGAGGTTAAAAAAAGATCTCGTGGATTTAAATGGAAGAAGGCTCTTTAATAAAGAGGTTTACCCGCCTTTTAAAATTATGAATAAGAATGTGAGCGGAAAGGAAAAAGCATTTTACCGTGATGTGGAATTATACATAAAGAACATTTACACCATGACCTCAGACAATCCCAAATATGGTCTCCTTGTCTCTGTCATGACCCGCCTGATCTCGTCCAGCCTCCCTGCCGGCTTGATGGCACTAAAGAGGAGGCGGGACAGGATTATACAGGGAGGAATATCACAGGTTGATGAAGAAACAACGGAAAAAATAAGAGAATACGATCTCGGGTATTATGATGAATTGAATGAAGAGTTCCAGGATGTTTTGAATCATGTAGTTGAGAACGTCCCGCAGTTAAGGGATGAACTCAATACCTTAAATTCCCTTATAAAGATGGCGGAAGGTCTTGTCAATCAGAGGGATGAGAAATTAGAGAAAGTAAAAGATATTTTAAGGGCGCATATTTCCAAGAATGATAAAGTAGTAATATTTTCAAGTTTTGTTACCACTGCTGATTATATATATGACGAATTGAAAAACGATCCAGATTTCAAGGATAAGGTGTATCTAGTGACCGGCAGGGTAAATCTCGAGGACAGGCGTCAGAGATTGCAGGATTTCTTGGATAAGGGTTTGGTGCTGATAGGCACGGAGATCCTTGGAGAATCCCTAAATCTTCAGAAAGCAAATGTTCTTGTAAATTACGAAATGCCGTGGTCCCCGATAGTTTTTATTCAGAGGGTAGGCAGGATTTACAGATATCCGATGTTAAAGGATATATTCATTTACAATGTTTTCAACGGTTACAAGATTGACCAGCGTGTTCTGGAGATTATGTATGACAAAATTGAAAACCTCATAAAGGACTTTGATGAGGGTAGTATTGAAATTATAGGCCACGAGTTAACAGATGAAGAAATAAAAAATATCATAATGAAAGGTTATCTGATAGGTGAGATAGAGGCGAGAGAAGAGCTCGAGAAAAAAATCGGTAATATAGAGGGAATTAAAAAAAAGCTAGAGGAAGTAATAAATCTGACCGAAGCAGGAAAAAGGTACGTGAACGCAAAGTCCCTGATTCAAAACCCGACGTAAATAATGACGAAAAATGACGTGAAAAATTTTCTGAAGCTTGCTAGTGGGGTATGTATTGCAGAAGCGATGAGGGAAGACAAGCTGGTATATGCAAACTGCAACAGCATCCAATTGGAAAAGCTAGACATAGAGGATGAATGCATAAAATGTATTATCCAGAAGGCAAGGAAGCGCTCTCCAAAACCAGCAATATTTGAGTATAATTATACTTCCCCTGGGCAAGTAGCGGTTGTGAACTTTTTCATTGAAAATGAAAAAGGCGAAAAAGAAACTGTATGGAAGACTTTGGCGGTTCTGACTGACAGAGAGGTAATGCCCTATGAAAGGATAAAGGGCTTATATTTTATAGGTACATCAACTAAACTAGTTTCTTCCTCAACAACAAACATAGATCTAGGAAAGGCATTTGATAATACGATAGCAAAAATAAGTGAAATGCACAATTACAAAATAAAGAGACAAATGAATTTAATAGAAGAAAGTATACAGTATGTGGCTGAGAATGAAAAGGAATATATGGCCCTTGAGATTGATGAATTGAAAAAGTTATTAAATCAGAAAATAAAAGTTGAGATTTCTGAAATTATAGCTGACCTTTATCTGAAAAGTTCAAAGGACATTGGCTCTGAATATAATATAGAATTGCCGTTAAGGAAGCATGAGGTGGAAATGAAAGCTATGGAAATTGTTATGAAAGATGAAGAAAAAGAGGGCTTCCATCCTATTGATGAGCATGACAAAAACCTCGGATACGATATTACTAGTATCAAGGGTGATGAAATCAGGTATATTGAAGTAAAAGGTCTTTCCAATAAAGAAGAAACGATAACTCTAACAGAGAATGAATATAAGGTGTCAAACTATTATAAGGACAAGTATTATCTTTATGTAGTCATCAATCCTTTCGATGATTACAAATTAATAAAAAAGACTCCTCCTTTTACCGTTAAAGATAAAATCTATATCACCCAATATTTAATAAATATAAAAGATTTATAGCACACTGCTGCTTTTTATTTTTTAAATTTGGTGTGTTGATTAATTATTTTTATCCATAAATGCCTTTATTCTTCTTGTTTTTTTAGAAATTTTTCATATTTTATGGATATTTCATTGTTCCATATACATTCATCTCACCATAATTTTTTATTTTATCATATGCCCAGAATCTCTGACCTGAGTTTGGACATATACCCTATTTTA
>JAJZYV010000238.1 GCA_021797955.1 Thermoplasmata archaeon | reverse complement strand
GGCGGTGGAATCACAGGTGCTGGAATTGCAAATATACTTTCAAAGAATGGCATATCAGCAATTCTTGTTGAAAAATCAGACTTTGGTTCAGGGACAAGTCAGGGCTCATCGAAGTTGATCCATGGCGGATTAAGATATCTTCAGGAACGAGAATTCAGGCTGGTCAGAGAGTTGCTGAAAGAGCGTAACTATATCCTTTCCAATGTTAGAGATTCTAAAAAAATAAAGTTCAATATTCTCATAGGGGAATCCACATGGAAAAGATCAACCATCAGAACAGGTCTCTTTCTGTACAATCTTCTCGGTGGAAAACTTAAGATTCCGAAGTTCCATGAAAATGGGGGAAAATATCCATCTGATTTCAAAGGTTATTTTGAATACGAAGACGGATGGTGTGATGATTCAAGACTTGTCATATATAATATTGTAACTGCACATGAAAATGGTGCAATATGCCTGAACTATTCAGAATTCAAGTCAGTGGAAAAGGCAGGTGAGCATTACCTATCCTCAATATATGATTCAATCGGCAAACGATCAATACGCGTGAGATCAAGGATGATAATCAACTGCGCAGGACCATGGGCAGAAACAATAGCGAAAATGACGGGTACCAAATCGTCACTGCCATTCAAACTCAGCAAGGGGGTGCACATAGCGGTGAGCAGGAGCAAGTTTCCCATGGATTCAGGAATTGCTTTCATGTCTCAAATAGACAGAAGACAGATGTTTATAATTCCTGCCGGAGAAGTTCTAATCATCGGGACAACAGATAATCTGGTTGAAAATCCTAATGATTTTGAGCCATCTATGGACGATATTGATTATATAATCAGGAGCGCAAAGCAGGTCATACCCGATCTTGATCAGAAAGATATTCTCACATCATATGCCGGTATTAGACCACTAATTGGCGACGCTGATGATCCCGGAAAGATACCAAGAGATTTTGTGATTAAGACAGATGGATATGTAATAAACGTATTCGGTGGCAAACTGACAAATTATAGGGCGGCATCCAGAAAGGTTGCCAAGATTGTCTCAATGAAATTTGGCTTAAGGTTCCATATTAAGGGGATGCCGGAAATTTCTTACCAAAGACCTGAAAGCGCGGAGAGATTCGTTAATGAAATCAGGTATGAGTGTGCAGTATTTCCGGAAGATATATTGAGGAGAAGGGAAGCTTTCAGGATCTACAGGGAAGATTTGGGAAAATCTGAAGAGAAGGCAGTAAATTCAGCATTCAGGGAGATAAAAAAATGACAGCGAAAATACATGCAATAGTCAATCCCAATGCAGGAGGTGGGTATTCATCTAATGTTTGGCCGAAGGTGAAGAATCTCCTTTCAAAATATGACCTGACATATTCAATTACTGAAAAACATGGTGATGCAGAAACATTTGCAGAGAAGGCCATAGCCGACGGTAATGAGTTTATTGCAGTAGTTGGAGGTGATGGGACACTCAACGAAGTGGTTCAATCATGTGAAGGAAAAGATATCACGATCATACCGGTCTCAGCAGGAACAGGCTCAGATTTCGTGAGAAACTTCAGCATTAACAGGGAAGGTTCAATACAGGATATGATAGACCGAAATATCTCAGTGAGCGTGGATCTGGGGATAGTTGAATCATCCCTTGGGAAAAGATACTTTGCCAATATAGCCGAAGCAGGGTTTGGAGCAGACGTGATGAAACGGATGAATTCCCATAAGAAGAAAAGAGGCGGTAGTTCATTCACATCAACCATACTTATGGAACTTTATAATTTCAAAAAATTTGAATGTTCCATACAATCAGAAGAATTTGAGGAAACATTAGATGTTTCAGAGATCATTGTTGCAAATGGTCTATACTTTGGTGGTGGAATAAAGGCTGCCCCGGATGCATCCATGGATGACGGTCTTTTAACGGTTCATATCATCAGAGGTGCAGGTCGAGCAAAACTTCTGATGAATCTAAGGAAATTAAAAAGTGGTTCTTATATTCACGACAAGGAGGTTATAAGCTTCACAACAAAGAGATTACATATAGATGGTTCTGCACTTGTAGAGATAGATGGAGAGGATTATGGAACCCTCCCTTCCAGTTTTTCAGTCAGTTCAAAGATATTGAAGGTTCTCGGAATACTTGAAAAAGACCTGGAAACTACCTGATAATAACCCATCAATAAGGGGATATTTTAAGAGAAAGAGCAAAAAGCCAATACTATAATTTCAGAGGTTTGATAATATTGAAGAACCGGATGATGTAAAAACAAGCACAAGTAAGAATTTTATACATGCACGATATATAACTCATTGTGGAAAAGTATGTCTTTCTTTCCATTCTATTGACTTTAATCATGATATTGCCTGCTTTTTCACTTATAACGCAAACTGAAGATATAAATGCACACCCAGTAAAAAATGAAAGCAACTTTGGTAATGTAGCTTTAGCCCCTCTCAATACCCCTATTGATAGATTTGTTTGTAGTGACAAATCATATGACTATGCAAATTTTACTTTACAAAATTTAGATTATAATATTTCTACAACAAAAGGTACAGCGGGTAGTGTTATTAATATGGCCAATAATTTCACCGGGGCTTACTACATACAAAACAACGGCACATTGGTAGAGCAAAACTTTATTGGCAACAATATTAGTTATCTGGCGAAAAGCCCTCTTTTATATTTAAAATATAATTATTTAAACTACAACGGAGAATATTATGGGGAATGCCCTACTATAATAACACAAACGTGTTAAAGTGGATTTTCATTTACGGAACAAATCCTAAAGATTATTTTGAAATTTGGGGTTTCAATTTAGTAAATAATACGGTAATAAATTACACCGAAACCAATCTTTCCATGCTGCCGACATGCAATAGTAACTTTCAATTAACATATGTCGGCAACGGTAATTTCATTGGGATAGGCGGTGGGGAATCAAATTATTATGTTTGGAACTTCTATGAAAAAACATTAGTTTATTCCGGAACAGACCCATTTTATATAGTTGAAGCTAATAATATCTATTTCATCCCCCAATATGATGAATTTGTTGATGTGTGGGCAGACGGGACAAGAACTGATAATATTCAATATGCCCGCATAGGCATAAACGGAGAAATATCAAAGGTTTACAATATAACAACCAATCAAACTTATAAGATCAATGGTGTTTTTGACATAATTGTTGATGTGAACACTAATGACATCTGGATTAATGATGGAGCAGGCAGTTATGGTTTAATCATTATTTTACATTGGACCGGCTCTTCATTTGATTTGGTATCTCAAAATTATACCAGTTCAGACCTTATAGATAATTCTTACAATGATTATGCAGTTGAAAATAATTATATCCCCATTATTACGGATACAGGATGTATCCAATCAGGTTCGGGAGGTTATGGAAGTCCAGCGCAATTTTTTATTAACGAATTCCAAAGAACAGCAACAAATATAACAGGTTTATCAGGAAATGATATCAGATGGGCCACTTCCGCTGTTGCCGGAGACGGAGCACCAATCGGAATTCAATTACCAGAGGTTAATAATTCGAATTTAAATTCATCATATTATGGAATGTGGCTTAATACTTCCTCAAAAGAACCCCATGTTTTTTATGTCTGGAATAGCTCTGAACCGGAATCAATAGCTAGTTATTTAAGAAAAGACGAATCATTGCAATTTCAAGTCAAACTTCGGGAAAAAGGTCTCCCTATAGGAACATCATGGTCAGTTACTCTTAACCGCACAACTGAATCATCCACAACTTGCACAATAACATTCACAGAACCAAACGGAACGTACTTATATGCTATTAGTAACATATCAGGATATTCAGTATCACCATCTGCTGGAAGCATAAATGTCAGTGGAAACAACACTCTTGTCGCCATAAATTTCACATCAGTTAGAACCAATGTGACTAAATATACAATCACTTTTGGTGAAACGAATCTCCCGGCAGGTCAAGAATGGTATGTTAACCTTACAAATTATATAGATTCTGGTCCAATAACCGGGTCATCTTTTTCCATGTTAATGACAAATGGAACATACTCATATGAAGTATCTTTGGCGACCGGTTACACTGTATCTCCA
>JAJZYV010000237.1 GCA_021797955.1 Thermoplasmata archaeon | reverse complement strand
CAAGTTCATTTCTGAAATCATTGTAGATGTCCTCATGAACAATGAATCTTTTAGACGCAATACAGCTTTGACCATTGTTTTGAAGTCGACCAATAGCTGCGTTATGTGCCGCCGCTTTGAGATCTGCCGATTTCAGAACTATGAAGGGATCCGATCCTCCCAGCTCAAGAACAACTTTCTTGATATGTTTGGCCGATTCCATATATATTTGCCTTCCAACATCCGTTGATCCCGTGAATGAAACCCCGTCAGAATACTTAATCAGGTCGAGGGCAGATGATCCCTTTACAATAACAGTTCTAAATAGGGGAGTATCAAAAATTTCCTCTATTTTCTTGCTTGAGCCTGACACAATGCTTGCATGCTTCAATACTATGCTATTTCCAGCCAACATGGCCGGTATTGCAGCCCTGGAAACCTGCCAAAGAGGGTAGTTCCATGGCATAATAAGAAAGATGACACCCAGGGGCTCAAAGCTGATATAGCTTTTCCTCGCTTCTGTGGGTATTATTTCATCTGAGAGAAAATCATGTGCGTTGGAAATGAAATATTCAATCATTTTGATGGTTTTATCAATTTCAGCAACACTCTGAGTTATGGATTTTCCCATTTCACTGGACATAAGCTCTGCCAGTTCTCTCTTTGACTTTGTTAGATTTGGTATGAGTTGATTCTTCATATAGGAAATCCGGTATTCCAAATCTTTTGACCATAATTTCTGCTCTTTTTTTGAATTTTTGAAAATCTCCTTCGCTTCAGTTTCCCCCGTTATCTTTATTTTGCTTACGATTTTCCCATCATAGGGGTTTTTTGTTTCCATTTCCATAGTTTATCATATTAATAAACAATAAATCATTTTGCCTATAAATATAAAGTATTGAAAATTAGAAGAATTATCCTTATTTCTTTTTCCTGTAATATACTGCCGTCGTAGCTATTGCAGCTCCAATTATGGCCGGTGCAATATATCCAATAAGTTTTCCGTTTGGAATAGTTCCTAGGGGTTGAGATATTGGAGCAAATGTGACATTTATAAACAAGTTGGTTCCATTTACTTTGAAATCCCCAGTCGCATTAGACGAGATTAAGTAACCTGAAACATTCACAATTGAGAATGAATAGCTTCCATTAGGCAAATAAAACTGAATTGGTGCGGGAGAAATTGCATTCATCAAAGAAATGTTATAGACTTTAACGCACCATCCCAATCCACTGCTAAGACCATCTTCATTAAAGGAAACCTTGTATGAACTTTCTGCAAAGAAAATAGTCAAATTTAAAAAAGGGGTATTTGTATCTATTGTTCCATTTCCATTGGCTATTGGGAGTTTGGGATAATTGGATCCAATGGAATAGTTATAATCTCCATAGGGAAGATAAACAACAATACTTTTCTGCGAAGTGCTGTAATTGGAACCGTTTATCATAATATACCATGTAAAATTAGACGGGACCCGATGTGAAGTGAAATTTTCCATCACGGTAATTTTACTGAGGTTTAGATTTGTATTTTGTCCTTTTCCAAGAGAAATGTTTGATGAATATACACTACCGGTGGAATTATAGATTTTATATGCTTCCTGACCCAAAACATACGGAAGTGTAAGGTTCAATTTTCCCAATGAAAATTTATATATGTTTCCATTTAAGAGTAATTTACCGTTTTCAAAGGGAACATTCATATGTATAAATGATAGATTAGCTGCATTGTATACTTGCCCCAGTGAGCCACTTCCGTTCTGGATATGAATCGCCAGAGGCGATGAGGCGATCTGAGGAAGTTCAGAGGCAACAACATTACAAATTCCTTCTGCTGTATCACTCCCAAAATTATAAGCATTGGAGATATATTGATAATTAAATCCATTCCAGTACTGAAGTTGCAGGCTTACATTGGAATTAACGTCAGTTGTTTTAGTGCCCCCACCGGGTCCTCCCATTACAAGTTCTGCATCATAATAACTATATTTGTCAGGTTCATATTGCTTACCATTTACCAGAAAAAAAGGTCCAGAAGTGACTGCTTTGGTAAAAATGAAGATCGGATTATCATAGGTTATCATTCCACTTCCATCATTAAACATGAATTCAACTTCAGGAGAACCATTTGAAGAGGTGGTTGTATTGATTTCAAGAGTTAATTTTGCCGGATATGAAAGAGAAAATAGATGTTGATACACATAATAATAGAACTTTGTAGAAGATGCGTTTCCAATGGTACCAGATCCAGATATTGTTGAATTATGCATATTTGCTGAGCCGGAGGACATATTCCAAATGTTGTCTACCATGTAAAAATGATTATCAGTTGTATTGAAATCGGCAACATCCTGAACCCAATAGACATATACATTACCGTTGTCATTAAAGAAAAGATTTACATTTAATTGAAAACCCATTTGACTGCTACTTTTTCCGAGAGTTTGATTATAAGTAGTTAAATTATTAATGGAAACGGTTCCTCGAAAGGATGTCGTGTTGTAACTATATGGAATACCGTTTGGGCCAATCCCAAAATCGGCGATTCCCATTGGAGCAGGTTCCTGTTTATAATAGGCATTTGGGTTTACCGCTGTTTGAGATTCTAAGGAAAGATTTGAATTGCTTTTCAATATCTGTTGATGGGTTACAACAAGGGGACTGGATTCGTCCACACCCAATAGCGGGTCGGAAGAATAACTTTTATTACTGTAATTTGCACCGGGTGTATTTGCCACGAACAACACACTAATCAATAATATTAAAACAGGTAGGATTACGGCCAAAATGGCTCTATTTTTTGCATTGAATTGCAAGCCAAATAACTTTCTCATGAAGGTATCTGATTTATTTTTAAGCTAAAATACTTTCTGTTTAGTTTTCATTATGTCTTATGACAAAAATAAATTCAATATGTGTTGATAATACAAAATAGGGAAAATCAATACTCTACTACTATTTCATTGTCTTCTTCCAATATCCTAAATATCCTTAGATTACCGGTGTCGTGATAATCTTTCATGCTCACCGGTATAGGATTATGGATAATTTCCCCAGTTCCCAGAGAGAAAGTAATCTTATGGCTTGGACATGTTATGCAGGCATTACTTTTCAATTTTCCAAGAAATATAGGACCCTTCCGGTGAGGGCATTTTGATTCATAGGCAAAGAACTTCCCTTCCCAGAAAGTTATTGTTAGATCCTCATCGTCCATTTCAAAGCGTTTCTTTTCTCCATCTCTAAAGGAACTTTTTAAAAGTCTAATCTGCCCCAGTAAAAATCAACTCTTCTTAGAATCAATAAATTTCCAGTCAGATTTCAGTGAGCCTTTGCCTCTTTTCTTATGAATGTAGTTTATGCATGAAAGAGCCGCCACAGATCCCTGACCTGCAGATATGACAGCCTGCTTGTAAGGGATATTTGTGACATCACCACAGGCGTAAATCCCGGGATGGCTTGTAGCACAGAATTGGTCCACGATGACCTCACCTGAGGCATTTAAAGTAACCAGATCTTTTATGAAGCCTGTTTTTGCGACATACCCCATCTCAACAAATACTGCCTCGATTTTTAGTTTCTCTTCTGCACCTGATTTTTGATCCCTGAGAAGTAGTGATTCTACATTCCTTTCCCCTAAAATTTCAAGAATCTCTCTTTCAGTTAGAAAAACAACATTCTCGTGAGCCTTAACTTCATTGACCATTTCCTCGCTTCCTGAGATTCTTGAACCCTTTTGAACAACATAAACCTTTGAAGCTACGGTACTTAGATATAACGCTGCCTGAAGTGCATGATCGCCGGCACCGGCAACAGCCACCTCCTTATTCTTATAAAGTGGACCATCACAAATTGAACAGTAAGACACTCCAAGTCCCTTTAGTTTATCCTCACCTTTGACATTAAGATCTCTTGGGGTTTTTCCGAAGGCAAGAATTAAACCTTCGCTTTCAAATTCACCTGAGAACGTCTTAATTTTGAATAGATTTCCATCTGTGGAGATATTTATGACTTCATCATAGACATATCTGACACCATACAGTGAAGCCTGTTCCTGAAACTTAGATGCAAGGTCAAATCCTGATATGGAATTGAATCCTGGGTAGTTTTGAATATCTGTTGTTAATA
>JAJZYV010000236.1 GCA_021797955.1 Thermoplasmata archaeon | reverse complement strand
GATAGGTTGGAATAAATGCGGTATAAACGCGAATGTTTTTGAAGACACTCTTCATCCCGGAAGTTGCCATGGAAAGCCCCTTTGGCTGATAGAATGGAGATCCGGACTGCGTAACCATAATCCCATCATCGGTCAACGCTCCCTTGACGTTGTTATAAAAATCAGCATTGAATAAGCCCTCTGCTGGACCTACTGGATCAGTAGAATCAACAACTATAAGGTCGAATGTTCCCTTGTTTTGTTTCATGAACTTGATTCCATCATCTATGAGTAGGGTAACTGATGGATTAGAAAATGAGGAATAAAGATCTGGAAAGAATTTCCTACTAACTTCAACAACTTGTCCATCTATTTCAACATTAACAATTTTTTTTAAGCCAAGTTTGAGGAATTCACCTGCTGCACCACCATCCCCTCCACCTATGATCAATACACTCTCAGGTTTCTTCTTCATCATATTGTAAGGGACTCTAGATATCATTTCATGATAAACAAATTCATCTTTTTCTGTTAGTTGAACGGTTCCATCTATTGAAAGGAGTTTTCCAAAATCATATGTATCAAAAACATCTATTCTCTGATAATCCGTCTTTAAAGATAGGAGTTGATCCTTAACTCTGAATGACAGCTGCAGATTGTCTGAATATCTTTCAGAAAACCAATTTTCAATTAATTTCATAAAAGGAGATTCATTTTATAGGTTAAGGTTTTTGGCTTTAAAACGAGATAGAACTCCAAGAGTTATACTGCAAAGTTAGACGAGTTATTAACAAGATAATGTTGGAATAGCAATACTTTCCACATTATTCTTCCAGTTAGGAAAAATGTTCATAATATGAATATCGATTGTATAAGTTACCTTTGAAGGTTCGTTGTTTGCATAATTTAAAATGTAACGCCATAAGACCCTGCTTAACAGAAACGAATGGTTTACAATTTAAATTCAAATGATACAGATTCAAGTAGGGAATTTTTTCGGGAAAACTGTTATTAAATGATCACATATATCCCAACTAAATGAGCGAATTTGATGTTATTGTTGTAGGAGCAGGTCCGGCCGGAGCATCAGCCGCAATTAAGCTTGCAGGTTCAGGTTCCAGTGTCCTTTTGGTAGAACGCGGGGATCCTCCAGGTAGCAAGAATGTTTCAGGAGGAGTTCTCTGGGGAGATTCTCTTGGCTCTGTAGCACCGGATTGGGAAAAGACAGCTCCAATGGAAAGGTATGTGGAGGCAAAAGGTGTTTCATTTCTCACAAGAGATTCTAAAATTTCAATCGACTTCCGATCTAAAAAATTACAGGAAAGAAGAAGCGGATATACCGTTTTAAGGACAAAACTTGATGGCTGGCTTTCAAAGAAAGCAAAGGATGCAGGTGCAATGGTCGCCTCAGGAATAACAGTGGACAAATTAGCTTTTAAGGATGAAAGAGTCATAGGAATCGAGCAGGATGGCGATATAATAACCTCTGATATTGTCATACTCGCTGAAGGTGCAAACCCAAGAGTGGCAATAAATTCAGGTATCAGGGATCGGCTTAAGGATAGAGATGTTGCGATAGGTGTAAAGGAGATTATTAAGCTACCGGAAAAGACAATTAACGAGAGATTCAATTTAACATCTTCAAAGATGGGTTTCGCATCTGAATATGTACTTGGATTCCTGGAAGGAGGAGTTAAAGCTGGAGGATTTATTTATACCAATAAGGAGAGCATATCACTGGGTCTCGTAATATCCATGAAAGAAATGAGGGAAAATAACAATACCAGATCTTTTGATCTTATTGAACAGTTCAAGGAACATCCATATATCGCCCCACTCATTGAAGGCGGCAGAGTGGATGAATACAGCGCTCACATGGTTCAGGAAGGTGGATTAAAATCAGTTCCTCAGCTATACGGAAACGGTTTTATGGTTGTGGGAGATGGTGCAGGTTTCTCCTTCAGCAACGGTATGGTTCTTCAGGGCATGAACTACGCCATTGCATCTGGAATAGCCGCAGCTGAAAGTGCAATCAAAGCAAAAATCAAATCAAATTTCACAAAGGATGGGTTATCTTCCTATGAAGAGAGACTAAAATCATCTTTTGTCCTTCAGGATTTAATGAATTTCAAGGGAATTGAAGAAGTTACCTGGAGTGATATGATACACAGGGGAATTCCAAACATGACTGAGGAATTATTCCTTTCTTTGTTCTCAGAAAATGGTCAACCAAAGGCACACATGATAAACTTGCTTATCCGGGCTATGGGTCACTCAGATGTACCAAGAAAAGACATGGTTATCAATATGTATAGAATGTTGAGGAGGATGTAAATGAAAATAGAAGACAGATTATCATTGTTGAATTATAAGACTGACAAATCTTACGAGCACATAACAATTAATCCAAGTATATGTGAAACTTGTCCGGACCACTTTTGCACATTTGCGTGTCCCGCTAAATGTTACAGCCTTATAGAAGAAAAGTTGAATTTCAAATATGAAGACTGCGTCGAATGCGGTACCTGCGACGTTGCGTGCTCTCACGGAAGCGTTGCTTGGAATAACACAAAGGGCGGTCATGGGGTCAAATACAAATACGGGTGATTTTTTGGTACTGGAAATAATTGTTATGATTAAACAGGTCCCTGACAGTCAGGAGGTAGTAATCGATCCGGTAACTTTCACATTAAATAGGGGCGCAGCAAGGAATGTCATAAACCCTGCAGACGAAAACGCAATAGAGGCAGCATTGAGAATTAAGGACAAAACTAATGCGCATGTTACAGTGATAACAATGGGTCCTCCCTTTGCAGAGTCTGCACTGATAGATTGTATGTCAAGAGGTGTTGATGACGCAGTTCTTGTAACAGACAGAGCATTCGCCGGTGCTGATACATATCCAACCGGCTTAACGCTGGCATCCACAATCAAGAAACTTGGAAAATATGATATCATATTTGCAGGGGAAGAGTCCACAGATTCAAGTACAGGACACGTGGGACCAGGAGTAGCTGAATTTCTTGGCACAGATCAAGCATCTTATACAAGTGAATCGTGGTACGAAGATGGATTTGTATATGCAAAGAGAGAGCTTGAAGACGGTACCGAGGTAGTTAAGATGAAACCTCCAACACTAATCACAGTCCTTACAAATGCCAACGATCCAAGGAGAGCTACCTTAAGAAAAAAAATAGATGCAATGAAGAAAGGAATTAAGACCATGACCCTTGCAGATCTTGGGATGCCTCCCGAATGGGTAGGGTTACGTGGCTCACCAACGGTAGTCAAATCCATGAGAACCATTGATGAAAAGAAAAGAGAAGGTAAGAAATTCAAGATTGAGGAGATACCAAAGCTCGTTGACGAACTCATAGAAAAGAAAATAATATCAATTTGAGGAGATAAAATGGTAGGTATAATTAATGCAGTTCCCCCTGAAAATCTAGATGAATACAAGAATGTATTTGTATTCATTGAATTGAGGAATGGCCAACTTTCGAGACCGGGTCTGGAAATGATCGGGGCAGGTATGAACATAGCAAGGAAGGCCAATGAAAAGCTTATTGGTGTGATGATTGGCGACGATATTTCAAAACTTGCCGAGGAAGCTGGTGCTTACGGATGCGACATAGTTCTAGGCGCAGAAGGCAAAGAATTGAAAGAATTTAAGACAATGCCTTATTCATATATTATTGGAGAATTTATTCAGGAGTTTAAGCCAAACATTCTTCTTATTCCTGCAACAAGGAACGGAAGGGATCTGGCGTCAAGGGTCGCTGTGAGGTCAAAGGCAGGCGTTACTGCAGACTGCACAGAACTTGACATCGACATGAACGGAAGGATTCTCCTGGCAAAGAGACCAACCTATGGGGAAAGTACGCTTGCAGAAATTCTGTGCAAAAAGCACAGACCTCAGATGGCTACTGCAAGACCGGGTATATTCAAGATACCCGATAGGGAAGAGGGGAGAAAGTTTCAGAAAGATATAAGGAAAATAACTGTACCGGCTGAGATGATGGGTAAGGAGATCATAGAATTCATACCTAAAAAATCTCTCGATCTAACCGCGGCAAAAATTGTTGTCAGCGGTGGGCTCGGGCTTTCAAAACCACAGGGATTCCAAAT
>JAJZYV010000235.1 GCA_021797955.1 Thermoplasmata archaeon | reverse complement strand
ATCTCTCGGGGTATCAGCTACCAGTATAATCATTTCATTAATATAATGTCCTCATGATATAAGGATCTTTTGGTATATCTGAGCGGTTCCAGAGAAAAATGTGGGCACATCAGACTGACCAGTTACAAAAAAGGCAAACAATAATTAATGACCTTAGTTTACAAATCTGAAACATTTGCAAAGGACTTTAATAATTTCAGAAAAGGCTGATGCCGCGAGGAGGATAGCTTATTTTCTGTCTGAAGGGAATTCAAAACAAAAATCTTCCAAGGGATTAAGTTTTATTGAGTTTCAGAAAGGAGACGAGGAATATTATGTGGTACCGCTGAGTGGGCACATAATCGAGATAGATTTTCCTAGGGAACTTAAGGACTGGAAACTTGAAATCGTCAAGCAACTGATTTCTTCAGGCATAGAAAAAAAGGTAAAGAATAAAAGAGCTTCCGATAGCCTTATTCAAACTGCAATTAATTCTCAGAAAGTAATAGTTGCAACTGATTATGATAGGGAGGGAGAACTAATAGGAGTTGAAGCTCTGGAAATAATTAAAAGTAAAACTCCATTCAAAGGGGATATTCAAAGAGCAAAATTCAGTGCGCTCACAGGTTCTGAAATCAGGGAGGCCTTTGACAACCTCATAGCTGTGGATTATAATCTATCCGATTCAGCAGAAGCCAGAGAAGAAATTGATCTTCTTTGGGGCGCGGTACTTACCAGATATTTTTCCATAATAACGGGAAGAATGGGCAAGGACTTCTTATCCATAGGAAGAGTTCAAACACCAACTCTTGCAATCGTGGTCAAAAGGGAGCTGGAAATTGAATCATTTGTGCCAAGACCATTCTGGATAATTTCAGTGGATTTCCTTAAAGAAATTCCCTTCAGGGGAACTCTCGCGGATGGACCAATATTTGAGGAGAAAAGGGCTGAAAAGATATTAAGCGACATAAAAGGTAAGAACGGGAAAGTTACCTCCTTTGAGAAGAAGGAGGAAAGGATACCAAGGCCACCACCTTTTAGCACAACAGACTTTCTGAGGGAAGCATCAAGAATAGGTGTTCAACCCGGAAAAGCTATGAAGATTGCCGAAAACCTCTACGTAAAAGGGTATATAAGTTACCCCAGAACGGATAATACAGTTTATCAGAGGTCAATACCGCTGAAATCAATTGCAGAAAAGCTCCTTGAATCTGATTTTAAAAAAGAGGCTCAAATGGTTCTATCACAGGAGAAGATAAAACCCACCAGAGGAAGAACTGAAACAACAGATCACCCTCCAATATATCCTGTTTCTGTTCCAAAAAAGGGGGCTCTTAAAGGAGATGAAAACAAAGTTTATGAGCTCATAGTCAGAAGATTTCTTTCAACCATATATCGTGACGGTACAAGGGAAGTGAAGAATGCCATCATTGATGTTGCAGGTTACCCATTTAAAACCACAGGATTAAGAATAGTTGATCCAGCATGGCTGGAGATTTACATATACAGGAAGGTAAAGGAAGTCGAACATCCAGACCTGATAACAGGAGAAGAGGTAAAGGCAACATCATGGAATATGGACAAGGACGAGACAAAGCCTCCCCCAAGATATGATATGGCTTCGCTTATAAAGGAGATGGAAACGCTGAGACTTGGAACCAAGAGTACAAGACACAGCATCATAGAGAAGCTTCAGGACCGCGGTTTCATTGAAGGAAACCCAGTTAGACCAACTCCTCTGGGTAAGGGTCTAATAAAGGCGGTATTAACCGTTGATGCAAAGATATCAGAACCTGACATGACGGCAGAACTTGAATCCAAAATGGATCTGATCACCCAGGGAGAGGTTACAAGGGAGGCAGTGGTGAACGAATCCAGGGATATGCTCAGAGCAGTTCTTAAAAGTCTTGAAAAGGCAGAATCTCAGCTCAAGGACAAGATAAAGAATTCACTTAATGAGGGAATTGTTATTGGGAAATGCCCTGAGCACAACACCGATATAAAGGTGATAAAAAACCGCGAATATATAAAGATCAAATGTGTAACCGAGGGCTGCAGAATTGATTATACCTCAAAGATAATGGGATTAATCAAGGAGACAGATAAGAAATGCGATGTGTGTGGATTACCATTAATAAATATAATTAGAAGAGGGCAGTCCCCGGAACTAAGATGCATAAACAAAGATTGTTCCTATAATAGGGATAAGATCACAATGGGAAAATGCCCCAAGGATGGGGGAGACATGATCATTCGGCAGTCGAGATATGGCAAAAGATTTCTGGGATGTTCGAATTATCCAAAATGTACAAACACCTATGCCCTACCCCAGAAAGGTACAGTTAAATTTACTGGGGAATATTGCCCCATATGTAATTCGCCCCTTATAATGGGGTATATTGGTGCTAGAAGGTGGAAATTCTGTCCGGATATGAAATGCGAATATAATAAGAGGAAAGAGAAAGTTGGGAAAAAGGAAAAGCCTGCAGTTGCCTGAAATTACAGCGCTATTATTGTTCACAGCTTCAGCCTTGGCTGGAATGTTTATTGCATATCTTCTGAACGGAATAGCTCCTTCTTCATCGTCTGGCAATCCTTCAAATGGATTTGGCCTGGTTCTATACTATATAGTAGCAGTTATAGTAATGTCTGCAATAATAGTATATTTTTCAAAAAGAAGGAAAATTAGCATTTTGAAATACTTGTTTGTTGGATCCATGGTCCTGATCATATTTCTGGTAACCTCAATTCTTGCCGCTTTCCTTCCTGTAGACATATATGAATACTACGGGATCAGTTTTGCTGTTCCCCTCATATTCCTATATGCTCTTCTTTTCAAAAACCACTGGCTCATATCTGATGCTGCAGGTCTCATATCTTCCGCGGGTCTAGCAGCATTTTGGGGTCTCGACGTGGGCATTTATGCAGCACTTACACTTTTGATTCTCTTTGCAGTATATGATTATATAGCGGTCTACAAAACAAAACATATGCTCACAATTGCAGAGGCTTCAGCCAATTCATCCATACCACTCTTCTTCATTATACCAAAAAGGGCAAATTTTAAGTTCAGTGGGCTAAACCTTCATAAGGGCGATGAGGAGAAGGAGGAGAAAAGCGATGTGCTCATCCTTGGATTTGGAGATATAGCACTTCCCAATGTGCTTGTGGTATCATCCTATCTCTATGGCGGTGTTAACTGGATATATTTCGCAATGCTTCCGTTGATTGGGGGAATTATGGGAATGATCGCGCTATTTCTCTATATAAAGAGACCCGCACCCGGTCTTCCTCTTATAAATGGAGGAGTTATCGCAGGATTTGTAATTGCATTTCTTTACGTTTTATTTGCTTTGAAATGAAGAGCGTCAGAGGTTATTGATTTTCTTTTAGATTCAGTGGAGAAAAACCCTTTTTCCGGTAAAAATCATACCGATGCCCGCTTTCTGGCATGCCTCAATTACATCCTTATCTCTAATGGATCCACCAGGTTGTATTATGCTGCTCACTCCATACTCAGCGGCAATCTCCACATTATCAACAAATGGAAGGTAGGCGTCAGAAGCAAGCGATGATCCCCTGACCTTATCACCAGCTCTTGAAATTGCAATTCTTAAAGCCTCAACTCTAGAGGTTTGACCTGCTCCTATTCCAACTGTTTTTTTATCCTTGACAAGTACCATAGCATTACTTCTGCAATGAGCTACAACCCTCCATGCAAAAAGCAAATCCTCCATTTGAACATTGTCCACATTTCCGGTTACCACCTTAAGTTCATCAGGATTAGAATTTTGCAGTGTTTGAACAAGAACTGAATTATAGATACTTCTTATTCTTATTTTTGACTGTCCCTTTTCATAAGTAACGATTCTCAAGTTCTTCTTCTTTGATATTATCTCTAAAGCATCGCTTGAAAAGGAAGGTGCCATGACTACCTCAACAAACAGATCCTTCATGTTTTCTGCGCATTTTGAATCAAACTCCCTGTTAACACAAATAACGGACCCATATGCAGATTCCCTGTCTGCATTAATAGCATTAAGCAATGCTTCGTGCATGTTTGATGAACTGGCCACACCGCATGGACTGTTGTGCTTTACAACCACTGCAGTAGGTTCATTAAAATCATCACATGTTTCGAG
>JAJZYV010000234.1 GCA_021797955.1 Thermoplasmata archaeon | reverse complement strand
TCCGGTTTATCTCCACATATGGACTTGGTGATTCCCTCTCAAGAATATCGCTTCGCCTTGTCATGGTGCCGGAATGCCAGTGAAAGTAATTCCGTCCGGTTGTGAGTATGAATGGGTAATCATTGCTAGCTACGCCAGATGGAGGTTTGAACTGCACCGGTACGAATTTACCCAGTCCTCTGGTGAATCTTTCTACGTGGAGAATTTCAGTGCCGTTTGGACTGGATTTATTCACTGGCCACTGTTTACCCAATGGATAAATTTCATCATAGCTGATACCGGAATAGTTCGGTATAGCCTTCCTAATCTCCTCGAATATTTCCTGTGGAGAATTATATCCCTTTGAACCGAGGAGTCTTCTTGAAAGTTCGCTCAGTATCCACCAGTCCTGCTTGGCCTCACCAGGAGGGTCTTTTACTGGCACTATTCTCTGAACTCTTCTTTCAGTGTTTGTGAATGTGCCTTCCTTTTCCAGCGCCGTAGCTGCAGGAAGCACCACATCAGCCATTGCAGCTGTTTCTGTCAGGAATATGTCCTGAACCACAAAAAGGTCAAGATTTCTGATTCCTTTTTCCACTTCGGATATATTGGCTTCTGTGATGACAGGATTCTCGCCCATCACGTAAATCGCTTTCAGTTTTCCTGAAGCCGCGGCATCGAACATCTCTGATAGTGTCAGTCCAACCTTATTTGGAAGCTTTGACTGCCATAATTCCTCAAACCTTGATATGTCGGATCCTACCGCCACATATCCTGGATAAAACTCTGCCAGCGATCCCATGTCACTGGATCCCTGGACATTATTCTGCCCTCTCAGGGGGAATATTCCTGAACCTCTCTTTCCCAGATTACCCGTGAGCAATGCAAGATTGGAAACGCTCATGACATTTTCTGTGCCGTGAATATGCTGTGTTATTCCCATTCCATAGAGTATTGCAGAAGGTTTTTCCAAGGCATACAGTCTGGCAGCCTTCATCACCAGATCTGGAGATACTCCCGTGATTGATTCTGTAACCGCTGGATCATATTTCAAAATCTCTTTTGCAAACTCGTCGAAGTTCTCAGTTCTTGACTTTATAAATTCAGTATCGTAAAGCTTCTCCTTGAGAATGACATTCATCATGGAGTTCAGGAGCGCAACATCCGAACCCGGCATGAACTGCATGAAGATCTCAGCGTTCAAAGCCATTTTAGTTCTCCTTGGATCCGCAACAATGAGGTGCTTTCCTCTTCTTGTCTCGTTGATCATTGTCGTACCTATTATGGGGTGCTGTTCTGTAGTGTTTGAACCTATCACGAAATAAGTTTTGCTGTCCTTCAGGCTCTCTATGGAACCTGTAGCTGCTGCTGTTCCAAGGGTCTGGATAAGTCCAGCCACAGTGGAACTGTGACAGCTCCTTGCACAGTGATCGACATTATTTGTGCCGAAAAGGCGCGCGATCTTCTGCATAAGATAATTTTCTTCATTAGTGCATTTTGCAGATGACTGAAAGGCAACCGCATCCGGACCATATGATTTCCTGATCATGTTGAGTCTGGAAGCGACATAATCAAGAGCGTCATCCCAGCTCACATCGACGAGTTTGCCATTCTTTTTTATCATAGGTTGGGTAATTCTTTTACCAGAACTCGAATAAGAAAGCCCCTGGTAGCCCTTTATGCACAACTTTCCATGATTGACATGTGATCTGTTGAATCCATGGACTGACACGTGCCCATCCATATATTCCACGTTCATCTGACACCCGGTTCCGCAGTAGGGGCAAACGGTCAATAACATAACATCATAAGGGCATTCAAAGTTAAATCTGTTGCTGTACAGATACCGTACAATAAAGGATAATTCATATTAAAAAATAATTAATTCAATTGTTTTTGAAACTATCTAAGAATTTCAACATCCACTTCTGAACACCAGAACATTTTATTTCCATTCCGATGCATAGGTGGGGTCAAAACCAACTTCTTTTGAATTTTTGATGCCTTTAAGGGTAGCCATGACTTCTGTCCTAGTCATGTCATTTATATTTTTACCGGAGTACAACGATATTGATTTTCTGGTTAAGTAATATGTGAAAGCGTTGATTACAACAAAGATTGATGGTAACAGTATTATAATCATGAACAGCAAGCCCAAGTTTATATCAAGCAGCGGGGTTTCTTCAATATATATACGATTATTCACTGTTACAGTTGAGGATTTTGTCAAGACAGCACCAAACATCACAATTACAAACCATACTATCATTACTAAAATACCAGAAACAGCTGTTACTCTACGCAACTTGAACAGTTTGATCGCCCTTGGTTTGTCCGAATCAACGGGTTGAATATTTTCTTTCACAATTTTAAATTATTTTTGTATATTTAGATTTTTCAGGCCATTTAAATCATGTTTTTTTGGCGTTAAGGGAATTTTTTTATCTCTTGCTTATCCAGATCCTTTCTTTGGTTATTGTTCTCTTCTTGAAATTCTATATTAACTTTTCCTGACTATTCAACTGCCGATTATGATTCGATCATCTGACTGTCCAGGAGGTAATTTATTTTCTTCACAGTAAATAGCGCTTCCGACGAACTTTCCCGCTTGTGTGATGATATATTAATTATTCCTTATATTTATCCATTCTTCAGACAATTAGTATGGGAAACTATTCTAGGACTTACCCGTATTGAACATATTGTGCCATGCACCAGTACGGAACGGTGCATTATCGATCCTGTCATCCCTCTTCTGCAGTATATTCCATCCAAGTATTTTCTTGTCTGCTGCAAATCCTGATTCTAAATTTCTGCTCCGATGAAACTCCCTTAGATAATTTATCGTGCCAGGAACACATTCTTTTTTGATATTACGTATACTTTCATATCTCACTGCTAATCGATGTATGATGGAGATGAATAATACCTGTCAAGAAGGATGTGATCCCTCTCAACGTCTATAGGTACCTCAGGAGAGGTGGATCTTCCCAAAAGGTACATACGAAAATTGGTTTGTGACAATCACAAAAATTCTCGAAGGGTTCATGAAAAGGCTAAAGAGTAAATGTGCCGCACATTCTCAAGACCCTATGGCGGAAATTACCAGATAGATATCCTATACATTGTATGCCAATGAGAATATTATCATTCAGCACTGCCATTCTTATTGTCTTTGCTTTTTCAAAATGTTCATCCGTGTAAGGAGTTCCAGAAAGCGACTGGTTCATGATTAATTTCCAATCGTATAGATTGCAATGTGATCAATTGGTGGACCGGATTAAAGAGAATCGTGAAAAACAGATATGTGTTCATCCTTTCCATATACCAATTGCTACGCCAACGGCAAATATCACAAATCCAAATGTAATTACTGGTTCTGTGAAATGTACAAGGGAAATGTAAGACGACGCTGAACTAACCAGTGATTGATAATCTATAACAGGAAAATATGGTAATCCAATAAAAGAAGCAACAAGGAATGCAACAACAATAAGAACGATGGCTACAACGCCTTTTTTAATTGCAAGACCTAACATGAGGCCTACAGCAAAAGTCAGAACGAGGAATATTTCATCGGCATATGGACCTAGGTATGAAGGTAAAACCATGATACTTCTAAATGCTAATTCCTATTATATATAGTAATGTTTGTATCCTGAGGATCTGGAGACGAAATTCCAGTTTGACAATTACAACTTGCGTTTCCGAAAGATTCTGATGACAATTGCAAACTTCAGTTCTTACGTAATTATAGATATCCCGCTTACAACTACTTTACCGGAGCGCGTCACTTTAGCTCTCACATTGGATCTGCCCCTGTCTATTGAATCGTATACTTCCCTCTCCAGATAAACGGTTATTCCAGAGACTGCTAGAGATATGTACCCGCTCTGGTCTGCTGGCTTGGATAATCTTGCCTCGACCTTCCGTATAATCTGACATGATTCGTCGTTGCATGGTCCGTTCACTGAAACTATGGACATTTCTAGAAATTTCCTCTCAGGCGAATCCATTAGCCCGTATATGCGGAGGGTCCCAAGACCAACTTTCAGATCTATTGTTCCCATTATCATCACTAACGGTTCAGTGAGCTGGTGATGCCTGCGTTTTATTGGGTTTCGATGCTGCATTCCAACCATATGGTGATAA
>JAJZYV010000233.1 GCA_021797955.1 Thermoplasmata archaeon | reverse complement strand
ATAGGGGCTATTGCAATATACGGGGTGAAAAAGAAGAAGCGGAATTAGAATAATTTCAGCCTGATTTTGAGGTGGAAAAGGGAAACTCCATCCTCCCCCATTTACATAACAACTGCCAAATTCATCCTAAGATTTTATCACCCGGGCGTGTTCCATTGAAGCTTCAAATAGCGACTTGCGATGAATCCGTCCCCTAAAACAATTGGAATAACTCAGGCATTTCAGCCTAAATATTTTCCTGAGAGTATTTCCGAATTCTAGTATTGATAGTTCAGGACAGACAATACTCTCTTTTTTGTGGGTACAGACAGTCTCAGCAGATACTCATTAAGGAGCTCTCGGTCGATTGAATCCAGAAGGGCCGATTTTGCTTCTTCTGGAATGAATTCACGGTAATATATCATATCGATGAGTATTTTCTCAGGATCCGCCACCGGAATAAAGAAATCACCGTATTGCATAAGCGAAAAACCAAAAAACATACTCCTGTCTATCCATCGCACAATATAATTGCGCCCTTCAAAGGTCCCCAAACCGCTTCGGACTTTTCTCGGCGTTATTATAACAGGATTCGTCTCCTGCTCCCACAGATTTCTCAGAGACAAAGCATCCTGAAGCCCATAGTAAAAGGGCATAAATGCAAATCCTGCAAATTGGACTTCTTCGTGAAAAGTGTAATGCCCCCTTGTAATTCTATGTAGCCTGCCTGAATTTACGAGATTACTGATAACGGTTTTGTGATATCCTTTAGGCCCTTCCCGAAATGAGAAAAAGTTTCTTGCTTCGCTTGAAGAGAATGCAGGTTTGGAATGAAAGTAACTGATGAACTCTTTCATGAATTTCATTGTATACCACGCATAATGGAGAGTTTCATACTGTCAAGCGATGGTGGAAGTCCCATGTAAACGATAGTCTTCAATACTGCAGCATCAACAGGTGTTTCCACGCTCCTAATAAAATCTGAAAGCTTTTGCTTTGTGGAATCGAGCAGTGCATTGGTATTAACCAGATGATAAATATCATACAGATCCCGAATATATTTTCTGTCAGAATATGCACTTATTTTTTCTACTATGAACTGATCTGCAGTTAGACTCAGAACTTCCATAGTGCTACCATCCGTAAGTACATAAGGCATCTGGGTGCCAGTTATTTGAACTGCATGATTTATTTCTACCTTGACCGTTTCATTGCCATTTGAAATGCTGGAGAAAATTACATTGCCAGTGTCCTTGATTTTTTGCACAATCAGACCATGTGATTCAACAGTATTTCGTAGCAGAGGCAACAATTTTGGAAAATCCCATGAATAAAAATCCAAATCTTCAGAAAAACGCTTGCCAGAATAACATCTCCAAATTGCCGTTCCACCATGAAGAACTAAATTATCGGAAACAGAATACATTATATCCATAATTTCGTCCTGAAGGAATGCCATTTCAATTTGTGTTCTTTTTTTAAGTTGCTTTGCTATTGGTAGTATCAACAAAATAGAATTAACTCAAGATATATAAATGTATAACTTCAGTTAATTTGAGTTTACACGTTTAATTATACCTGCAATGTGTCAAAAAAATAAAACAGCCAGTGTTTGAAGCTATCTGGCGAAGCCTAATGCAGGCAAAAAAGCCCTCGTATAAACATTCACGCAGAAACTCAAACGCGTTCGGACTGGCTTTTCAATCCGATCCAGCTTTCAATTCTTTTAAGGGCAATTCTGAAATCAGGCAATTCTTCAAGAACAATTGGTTTCACTTCTCTATAGTACACCTTTTCCATTTGTTCAAGTTTCAACAAGAATTCAATCCGCTCAAATTTGAAATCATAAAATGAGAGTTTCATGTTGATAAGACCCTCATTGAATTTCACTTCTTTCTTTTCAATCAAGAAGTTCAGATCGAAAATATCTCTGCCTTTCTCTCTGGTCAAGATTGCTCTAACTTTCTCTGAAGCTACTTCCTCAAGGTTCATTCCCAGGATATTTTTTACCGGGAAATCGTATTGAGGAAAATCAAGCCTTAGCGCCAGCTTTGGAAGGACCACATCTTCTCTCTTGCTTATTTCTATGTAAATGGGCGAGCGATCCTTTTCTGAGGTATGCAGGGGACCATTTATCATGTATCGGGCAGAAATCCCGTTGCGATCGTTCTTGAGAATTTTAAGTTCATTGGCAATTCCATAAAAGTAAAGACTTTTTGAAATAGATTCGAGTAAGTTTTTCCTTACGGTGCCGTGAAGGGTGAAGTCGAGGTCTTCAGAAAATCTCGGCAGCCCATGAAAAAACCAAAGGTACGTCCCTCCTTTGAAAACAACTGGAATGTCGGAAATAATGGATAAAAGCAGTCCCTGCAGGTAGTGCCTTTCCAATTGCCAGGGTCTCAGACCACTGAGTTTGGAAAGTTCCCTGATTCTCTCACGGCTTATCATAAGATGGACTCCAGAAGCCTTATGCTCCCTTTACCGTGGAATTTTCTAAGCATCGGAGCCAATTCTCTAAAACTGTCCGTATTCCCCAATTCGCTTATATCTGATTTTGAAAACATGTTAAGGTAGTAGCCGTCGAGAAGAGCTTTTTCGGGAGTAGCCACAAAGCAATAGCTATTCTGGAGGATGTGCCTTTCAAACCCGAACATTAAGCTTGGTTGGATCTTATGATATTCTAGTCCGAGATGGCCATATGTTACAGAATTTATGGTTGTTACCGATTGAACGTTTTTTGGAACCTGCTGTATAATGTTGTGGAATAACAGGGCTGAATGCAGTGAAATATAGGATGGTTCCACAAGTTGTGAAGCAATTACCAGATCATTTTCTGAGAAAGATATTCTTCCCTTCAGCAATGGTGTTGCCAGACCTTTCTTCACCATTCTATTCATGTAAACTGATGCAACTGGTTGATCTTTATTAATCAAATTGGCAAATTGAATTGAATTGTAAACCATCCTACCGGATTTCGATGCCATATCGCGTATCATGTATAAGGAGAGTTCTTTCATTATCATCATCCGATTATAACTATATTGTTAATGTGGGATGACAATGCTGGCTATTAAAGTTAATGTTCATTCATTATTGTTAACAGAATCCGCACAGTATGTTTATTTTCCATTCTTCATAGAAGATTGCCCTGGCCTTTTGTCTTGAACTAAAATTAAGTATTCCGGAAGTATAAAAATTAGTTAAAAGAGATTGAACAAATCACTGGAAATTTAACCTTTGTGAGCGGGAAATCCCACATCCTTCAGGGGTGGGATGGGAGCGAACCAAAATTTATTAGTCGTGGGAGGAGGTCACTTCATGGTATCTGGAATCTTGGCAAAGTACCTTTCAACAGGACATTAGTAATGTTTTCCACACATATTGTGTCTATATGAAGAAATGAGTTCTCAGAAAATGCAGCAATATGAGGCGTGGCTATCACACCCTTCCTGGAAACCAATACATTCCCATCAGGAGGTTCTTCATTGAATACGTCGGTTGCCACTCCGCGGAGGGTTCCGTTTTCAAGTGCCTCGACTACATCCACATCTTTCAGAACTTCTCCCCTTGAGGTGTTCACCAGAAAGCTTCCCTTTTTCATAAGGGAGAGTTTTTCTGCGTTTACCAGGTTAATTGTTTCCCGTGTTTTAGGGAGATGCACGGAGACAACGTCACTTTCCCTGAAGAGAGTTTCTATGTCCACTTTTCTGTATCTTCCGTCTTCAACATATGGATCACAGTAAATCACTGCTGCACCCATGGCTTTTAGGATCCTTGCAGTGGTTCCCCCTATGTTTCCAAGGCCCAGTATTCCAACTGTGGAATTTGCAAGGTCTTTGCCCACAAAAGCCTCCCTTTCCCACGAGTTATTCTGAAGTGAATTATGCGATGCTGTGATGTTCCTCATGAGGTCAAGAATGAGGCCCACTGCGAATTCCCCCACGGCCAGATGTTCTTCAGGCACAGGGGTGTTGGTTACAAGGATGCCCCTTTCCCTGCAAGATAAAAGATCTATCTTGTCATAACCAATGCCCCTTCTGGCAATGATCTTAAGATTGGATGCCTTTCTAATAACCGACGGAGTAAAATTATCAAGCCCTGCTATGACTGCGTCATACTGTCCTATGATTTCAATGAGTTCCTTCTCTGAAAACCATGTCT
>JAJZYV010000232.1 GCA_021797955.1 Thermoplasmata archaeon | reverse complement strand
ACAAGGATTGCAAACGCATCGTTTTTACTTGGCTTCAAAATTGATATAATCGGTGTAATCTCTTTTTCCACACCGTAACCAGGGAGTTCATCAGAGTGCATTATTCCTCCTGCACCATACAAGCGGGTTATATCGGCTATTTCAGCACCGAGCCTATAATTACCATTCTTCAGGTACCCTTTCATTGAGGGGAGAACCGTTGCATATACCTTACTTCCAGAACGCAATCCGGAGAGAATGATTTTCGATTTTGTATCTTCGAATATTTCAGTAACGTCTATGAACTGTATCTTTTCCGGATCAAATCCAGATTTTATCTTTGAAGAGATTTCTGCCAATGTTGAGTGCCTCCGACTTTCATAATCCAGACAGGTTTCAATAAGTGAAATCTTCTGAACTCCCTTAATTTCAACTCTCCCGAACCCCGATGAGAAATTTACATCCTGCCTAATCGCCTCTGCACCTTTCCGAGCCCATCCAGACAACAATGCAAATTTTCCTATTTTTTCAGCCGTTTCAATAGCATGAGCAGTATCGATTATATCCGGCTCAGTTGATATTTCAACCAAGGGTACACCGAGTCGTTCCAGCGAGTAGGTGGCCGCTCCAGCGTTATCTGCCAGTTTGCGAGCAGCATCCTCTTCAAGGCAAACTGTAGAGATCCGAACCTTTCCCCTAGACGTCTCGAGAAAACCACCAAATCCTATTACCGCAGTTCTCTGGAACCCGGTTGTGTTAGATCCATCTATAACGATTTTCCTCATGAATGTCGCATAGTCTACGATTGAACAGTTAAGGGACATAGAAAGAGCTATTGAACGTTCCAAGGCCTTGTTGTTTACATCATGCGGAGGTTCCTCATCTACGTCAACTAGACAGTTGTTTCCGTGAAGATGATAAATAAAACCGCGCGAACGCTGGGTCTCGTACATAGCTGCCTGGTCAAATTTACCTGTCTCACCAGAGGATAATCTTAGACTCCTTTCGACAACCTCTTTCAGCTCATAAGAGGATTCAGTAGGACAACTGCAAAACAATTTTTCGCCCTGGAGCTGTATGTGAACCTCAAGTCCAATTTTTTGCTTCCTTTCATTACTCAAGTTGTCTCACCACCAAAAGGAACTTCGCGATCCATGATCTCACCCCTCAGGTTCTCTTTCATTTTCCTGTCCACTTCATCAGAGTCATAATTTGCAAATACAAACATACTCTTTACTAGGGCCACTTCGGAAAGCATATTTCCTAACGGAATCACACCTGCTGACATAAGTTCTCTGCCTGTTGAATACACGTTCATGTTCACGCTGCCGTATATGCATTGTGTGGTCATGTAGAATTTTATACCACTTTTGGAAAGTTGCCGTATGGTAGGGACAAATCTATTTGAAACGTGTCCGAGACCTGTACCTGCCAACACAACTGCACGTTTGTTCATTGCAAGTGTTTCAAAGTCCTCATTGGTAAGAAGTGGATTAAAATAAATCAGCGAAACTCTAGATTCAAGCTTGTCCTTAAGCTCGTTCCTGTCATCTGTTTTCCTATATGCATCTTTAAATTTTATTTCTCCTTTTGAATATTCTGCCAATTCGGGATTACCAATGGATTTAAATGCGTCCCTCCTTGAAGAATGCATCTTCCTTGTCCTGACACCCCTAAGCAAATTAATTGTAGTGTCAGAAAGTCCTTCATGCATCGCTATGCAAACTTCACCAAGGTCCGTTGACGCGAACTCCAATGAGCCTTCTATGTTAAGGAACGCGTCGCTACTTGGTCTATCAGAACTTCTCTGCGATCCAGTGAGTATTATCGGCCCAGACTGTTTTTCGAACATAAATGCGAGCGCACTTGCCGTGTAAGCCATAGTGTCTGTTCCGTGCATGACAACTACCCCCTCACTATCTTCGAGACCGGCATACACAGAACGGGCTATATTCTGCCAGTTGACAGGTGTCATGTCTTCGCTGAATACTGGAGGGAGTATTTTTAATTCCAACTCAAAATGCTCAAAATTCGAGATGTTTCCGTGAAGGAATTCTGTTCCATAGACAGGCTTGACCGCTCCCGTAGAGTAGTCTACCCTGCTAGCAATTGTTCCTCCACTACCAATGAGAGTTATCTTTTTGCCTTTCCCAGAAAGGATCTCTTCAGATTCACTCTGTTCTGGCCCGCTTAGTTCGCTCCTCTCTAAGATATCAATTGAATCTCTGGGTATTGTAATGTTATACCCGTTGCTTAGCTTTACAAGATAAGTTTCTCGATCTTCCGCTATCAGAACACCTTCAAATTCAGAGCCTTTGTACATGAATTTCAACCGAGTTACAGAATTATGTTTGTTTTTTACCATAGGTTCACCGTTCAGGGGGATTGTTACACTTCCAGGCGCCTCCAAGCAACGCCATTACTTAGATTAAGCATTTCGGACATTTCCATTGCGTTAACAGGTGCATTTCCATTGGGGTGGTTGTTAAAATATACGAATATTTCATCTTTAAGCCCCATGCTTTCTTTAACTGTCAATGACAGATCAGACAGTTCTTCCTTGGTATAACGATAACTATATTTTCCCTGGCCTGACTGAAGAGGAGAAAACCAATCAGCACTATTTCGTCCATGAAAACGATAATAGATCTCCCCAAAATCATCTTCACAAAAATCTTTGAGCATGATATCTGGACTATCGATACGCACTATACCTACATTAATTTCGTTCAAGCTATTTCTGAGACCTATGTCGTTGTACAGGGCTTTATTTCTAAATTCCACGAAGAACTTGGTTTTATAAGTGTCCACATGGGAAAGGATACCAATCAGAACAGATTCAAGACTTTTTGTGAAATGCGGCGGAATCTGAAATAGAACAGCACCTAAGGCGTTTTTTTCATGAAAGATTGAAACCGTAGACTCAAGAAAATCGGAAATATCCGATATGGCAGCCTGGGGGGAACTGAAAAGTTCCTCATGTGATATTTTCTGAGGCAGTTTCAGAGTAAACTTGAATCTCGAATTCTCCTTTACACGAGATATCCACGACTTGAGCGTCGCAGATTTAAAGTCTCTGTAGAATGTAGAGTTGACTTCAACAGTGTCAAATATCCTTGCATAGTATTTCAGCTCGTCTACAGTGCCTCGTGGGTAAAAGCTTCCTCTCCAGTCATCATAGTTCCACCCCGAGCAGCCCAGATAAATCATTATTTTAATGCCTCCCTGGCAATGATAACTCTCTGGATCTGATTTGTTCCCTCGTAAATTTGCGTTATCTTAGCATCTCTCATGTGCCTTTCTGCATCCATGTCCGTGGTATAGCCGTACCCGCCAAAAAGCTGAAGGCAATCAGTAGTGATCTTCATGGCCATGTCCGATGCGTACAGCTTTGCCTCAGAAGAGATCTTCACAGCATTCTCCCCAAGATCAAACATCTCTGCAGCTTTATATGTCAAAAGTTTTGATGCATCTATCTTTGTGGCCATATCTGCAATCATAAACTGAATACCTTCAAAGCTGGATATCTCTGTACCGAATTGCTTTCTCTGTTTTATATAATCAATCGCTTCGTTGAAAGCTGCCTCTGCTATTCCAAGGGCCTGCGCTGCTATTCCTATCCTTCCTGTATCTAGGGTTTCCATTATAACGTGAAAGCCCTCATTTTCCTTGCCTAACAGATTCGTTTCAGGGACTGCCACATCATGAAACTCCAGTTCCACTGTGCTGCTTCCCCTAATACCGAGTTTTTCTATATCCCTGCTTATGCTAAAACCTGGCGTATCAGCATCAACCACAAATGTCGATATTCCCCTGTGCTTTTTCTCAGGTGCTGTTACGGCATCAACAACAAAGAATCTAGCAATCCTTCCATTGGAAATAAAAATTTTATCTCCATTAATAATATAATTGTTTCCTTCTTTTCTAGCCGTTGTCCTTATAGATGCCGCATCACTGCCAGCTCCAGGCTCGGTTATAGCCAAACCACCTACTTCCCCTTTGGCTACACGCGTAAGGTACCTTTGTTTAAGAGACTCGCTCCCAAACCGATTGACTGGGTCCGCAAATAGCGTAATTGCACCGTCTAGAACTAATGCTGTGCTTGCGCAGGCTTTGGAAAGCTCCTCCATAACTCTGACAAAAAAGCTAAAACTGAGTCCGGAA
>JAJZYV010000231.1 GCA_021797955.1 Thermoplasmata archaeon | reverse complement strand
ACCGACATATCCTTCTGGAGCCTTACCGCATCTGCAACTCTTCTTCCAATGGTTCCATAGCCGTTTATCCCAACTTTGATCATTGGTTACCGATTTTTAGCCTTTTTATAAAGTTATGCTGGAAATATTTTTACGAAAAATCCAACGCTTACAGATTTGTGGGTGCTGCTTATGGCTCACATTTCAAAGAGATCCTTTCCATAGATTCTAGAAGGAAGACTCAGAAAAACATCTGACATTATTTTTTCATAATTCGCATATTCTCCCCTTATCATCAGTGCTCTTCTTGGGACGGAATCCGGAGCAATTACCTTACCAGGTTTTGATGGATCATCGACATAATCTGTCTCCAGAAGGAAACTTTTCCCAGTTTCAATTGAACCGCGAAGATTTGGCCTTGTCGCAAGAATAGACATACTCAAATCTGATTCAGATGAAAGGTTTGAAACAGTTGCATGATGTTTGATTATCATATGAGGAGTAATACCAGCGCGAATTCCCAGCGAGTGCAATTCAGAGAGAGCGTTAACATCCAGATCTTCAGTGTGAAGTATTGCTGGGATTTTGTTATCTGCTGCCAATTGCAAACCTCTGAAGAGTATTTGATTTGATTCCTCCTTTACGAGAGTGTCAACATCGAAATGGGGCCTCCCGATCTCACCAATTGCGCATATTATATTGTCCCTTGCATACTTCTCAAGAATTGTAATTCCATCAATCATTTTTTTTACAGGGTCAATTGAGGAATTCTTGAAGTAAAAATAGTCCAGAGGATAAGGGCCAAGAGTTACCATTACCTTAATATGAGAATTTTCTCTTACGAAAGCGGCCATTCTTAATGTTCGATCGTATATTTGCTCATAGTACTGAGACGGTGGAATTGTATAATCTGGAAGATTTACCAGATTGATGATATCTCCACCGGCTTTTTTGAAAACTTTTACTGCATCCAGATATAAACCGTCTAGTCTTAAATGAAAATGATTATCAAGAATGCGAAAATTTTCAATTGTCAATACTTAAAACACCTTATAATTATATAACATGTCGCAACACTTTAAAATTGCCATAGGTATTTCTGTGTAAGTGTGAGTTTCCATAACTTTGACAGGCTCACCCAATTTTCAATTATAAATTTGTTCTCTCTGCACAATAGGTCTCTATCTGTATATTTGCTTCCTCTCCCTTCAAGAATGTTCCGAACAGTTTCCCTTATGACCCACACCCCCATTGGTGAATGGTATTCTCCACCTATTCTCCTTAAAACTACTATTGATGCTTGTCTCTTAATCTTATGGAGATATTCTGTTGCAGCAAGTCTGGCGGCATAATATGCCCCTCCAATTTCATCTGCATATTCTTTTCTTCCATTGATCCATTCCCATTCATGAGCAACATCTCCCTCACCCCATACTGATCCGCTCCCCCATTTCTCAAACATTTCAAATGAGTATGGTCCAGGAATAAGGATTACCTGGAACCGGTTTCCCAAATATTCTCCAGAAAACATGATAATTTCACTTAGCTGAGGAAAATTACCTATCTGATCTTTCAGGTGTTCGTTTACTGTTTCATCAACAGCAGTTATGGACCATCTAGTTGGCACTAGTTTTCTATTCTTTTTAACACCCAGGATACCAGCGGAAAGGATTCCCTGAATATAGGAAATTTCATATCCTGATTCATAAAGCTTGACCATGGCTTGTCTGCTCTTAAGATGTATATCTTCCCTAAAATAGTCAACTTTTGCGGGGATTTTAGGATTCTCTATAATTTTAAGGGAAGATACAACTGCCATTGGACCTACTGGTGTTTCAAAAGATTCCCTTCCAGTATCCTTCTTTATAAACTTCTCATTCCTAAAGTTCATCTCCACATTATTAGTGGCCATGGCTGCCTCCTGAAGTTCAAAAACAAATGGGGAATTTAGAACATTGACTTTCACGGTCTTCGAGGTTCTATATCTGTTAGCATTTAATTTCAGTAATTCGTCCATGGATTTTCCATACAATTTTTCAGAAAAAAATGGTTTGTTCGTATCTACAACGGCCATTGGGCCTGCATAAACGCCGGGATAGTTATATTCCCCAATAAAAACTCCCGGAGGAGTCTGGGTATCTACTTCACCTGTACTCAATTGAAAATTTCCAATATAATCTCCTATGTTTTTCAGGATAGGGCAATATCCAAGTCCGCAAAGGTTCTTTTTTGCCTTGCATTTGCTGCAGTATGGAAACAATATCATGTCATGAGATGGTTGACTATTAACATTATGAGCACTCTTTCAATTAATAATTCTTTGTCAATAACCCCCTGAAATTAATTTCCACAGAGTGGCACTCGATTCGTCAATAAAACGAATTAACAATAAAATGAAGCTAAAATGTATTAGAAAAGATTTATTATTTAAACAGATTAAGGTTCGCACGGTGAAATTATGCAGCAAGGACAAATGGCTTATGACAGGGCGATAACGGTATTCTCGCCCGATGGAAGATTATTCCAAGTGGAATATGCAAGGGAAGCAGTAAAAAGAGGCTCAACGGCACTAGGTATAAGATTTGATGGAGGAGTTGCCCTCATATCTGAAAAGAGGGTCAGGAGCAGACTAGTGGAACAGAATTCACTTGAAAAGATACAACTGGTAGATGATCTCGTTGGATGTGTAACATCGGGACTGGTTGCAGATGCCAGAGTTCTAATAGACTTTGCAAGAATCGCATCGCAGCAGGAAAAAATCACGTATGGATCACTTGTCAATATTGAAAATCTCGTTAAGAGAGTTGCAGATCAGATGCAGCAATATACGCAATACGGTGGAGTTAGACCATATGGTGTATCCATGATTGTTGCTGGTTTTGATTCAATTGGACCAAGGCTATTCGACTGTGATCCTTCTGGAACAATCAACGAATATAAGGCAGTTTCTATTGGATCAGGAAAGGAGCAGGTTACTGCATTCCTTGAAAAGGAATACAAAGAGAATCTGAGCGAAAAAGATGCCGCTAAGCTTGGTATCAAGGCGATCAAAGCATCCATAGAGGATGGGGCTGAATTCAAAAACCCAGAGGTTGCAACCATTGTAAAGGGCGGTAAATTTAAAATTTATACTTCAAAAGAAGTAGAGGAACTAGTTTAAGCAACCTCTACCAATAATATTTTATTTTTTTTTGAGGCTTGTGGAAATTGATTAAATGCGTCAGATGCTCCTTCGAAAATGATGATTCACTGAGATATTGTGTTCAATGCAGAATGCCACTTATAGATTCTGATCAATTTGAAAACTTTAAAGCAAATATGTCTTTCTTTCCAATATTTTCAATTCTCAGTGCGATTATTCTCATAGCAGGAAATATTTACCTTGAATCAGGTCTGTCAGCTTCATTTACAAATCTGAGCAATTTAACCATAACACAGGTCAACAGCTTAAGAGCAAATTTTTCAGAACTTATATCCATTTATCTTATCCTGATCTCTGTTAGTGTTTTTGTCTATGCTCTTGGTGTATTTCAACTCAGGAAAGGGTATAAAATACTTGCAAGGAAAAACAGAAGATTCAATCCTCCCATGGCTGGCGGAACACTGGCTTTAATGGGTCTATTCTCTATGATACCTGCCCTTCTAATGATTGGAGCAGTTTCAGGGAGTCTATTCTCATCATTTTTCATAAACGCAAACGGATCAGCTTACCAGTTTTCAATCACGGCAACAGATTATGATGTTCTTTTTCTCGCTGGTGGTTTAGCAGTATTTGCATTGTTTTTGCTGTTTCTTGGAACAATTCCATACCTTTACGTAGGCACAGTAAGGCTTGCAAGAGAGTTTCAGAATTATTATTTCTTCATAGCATTCATTTTGTTTCTGGTTGATGTCATAATATCTGCAGGTCTAGGCTCCCTCAGTTATGCCATATTCCCATCAACTTCCCTTACACCAGCTTCAGGATCAAACAGTTCTTCAAAACTCTATTCGTTTAAACTAACAGGTTTCAATTCTGCAGATTTGTTAATATCGATTATAGCACTTGTTATATTTATTGCTCCAAACATTGCAATAATTCTCGCCCTACGGAAAGAGAAAATTTTCTCTTTAAAATTTGCAAAGTAATTGATCAATTTTTATCCTAATATCTCATAATCCCTT
>JAJZYV010000230.1 GCA_021797955.1 Thermoplasmata archaeon | reverse complement strand
TCGCTGGCAAGTCAGGTAAAGAGGATCATTGTTGTTGTTGATGGTAATAGTGCGTCATATGACATCCTTCAGTTCATTCCGAAAGTTATTCTATTAAAAAATGGGGGTCGGATGGGAAAGCGGGAGTCAATAGCTAAGGGTATGTCAAGAGTTGATACTAAATTCGTTTTACTTATAGACGCGGATGCGAACCTTTCAGAGGGAGGAGTCAGAAAGTTGTTGAATAATTTTTCACCGAATGTTGGTGGGGTTGGGGCAAACGTAAGTGTGATTCTTCAGAATGACAACAAAATCTCCTATGCATCGGAGTTTATAGAACGATCCAAAGAGACAATAATGAGGGCAATGAGTCTTCGTGGGAGTGTGTCCCTGCTGGATGGTGCATGTGCAATGTATCGCACAGAATTGATAAAGGATCATGTTCTATCAGCAGCATTTCGTAATTTGAGAATTAACGGTCAAATTCCATTTGAAGGAGGGGGAGACGATTCGGAGCTTACCTCAATAGTAATAAGAAAAGGGTATCTTGCAACCAAGGATTTTGACGTTTTGGTATATGTAAACGCCAAAAAAACAGTTAAGGGATTCTCAAAGCAACTGGTAAGGTGGACAAGAAATTCATGGAGATCACTTTTTGCAAGTTTCAAAAATGGAACTGCAAAAAGAGCAGGAAATTTTTACAAGCTTGAGATGATAATGATGTTTGCAATGCCAATCATGTTCGCACTTGCCCTTGCATTGAGAAGTTTTTTCTACCTTCACATTCTGTTTCACCCCGGAACTTATGACCTTCTGGCTACTTTGATATCAATAGAGCGTTTCTCCATACTGGATTTCAGGAGGCCCTTAAACGCCCTTACTTCCATTATGGGAAGCGGAGGTTCTTTTATTTTCCTTGCTGCCGCCATGAATAATGTTAAGAAGGATAGAATTAAGATAATCGTTTACGGAGCAATGGCTTCATTCCTAATATTTCTGGCATCTGTCTATGCCCTGATTACATATTTCAAGGTATCAAAGACCAGCATAGATTCCTCTCAATCTCACAGTAAATTATCAAATTCCGGTCAAGATTTCCACATTCAATAAACAACTACTGACCAGATTTATATATCAAGCTAACATCATTATTTTTAATGCTTAAACAAAGGGATGTAGTATCGGTTGACGACATAGAAACTGGAGAAATGTTTGAAATATTTGAATTGGCGAAGAAGTATGAAAATCTTTTGAAAACAGGAAAGAGAATTTCTGAATTTGAATCAAAGATAATGGCAACTTTCTTCTATGAACCTAGCACAAGAACAAGGCTTTCATTTGAAAGTGCCATGCACAGACTGGGAGGTTCGGTGCTTTCAGTACCGGAGCCCAAGTCCAGTTCTGCCGCCAAGGGAGAAACCCTTGCGGACACCATGAGAATGGCTTCGGCATACTCAGATATTATAGTTATAAGACACCCACTGGACGGTTCAGCCAGATTGGCCTCAAAATTTTCTTCCGTTCCTGTCATTAATGGTGGGGATGGTTCAGGACAACACCCAACGCAGACACTTCTTGATCTATACACAATATGGAAGGAATTCGGCAACTTCGATAAATTGACCATAACAATTCTGGGAGATTTGAAATACGGAAGAACAACGCATTCCCTCGTAAGGATGCTTACCAGATTCAAGGCAAACGTCAATCTCGTCTCTCCGGATATATTAAAAATGCCGGAACATGTTATATCTGCTTTACCTAAAAGTTTCAAAGTGAATGTATCCGGAGATCTTAATGCTGTCCTTCCTAAAACCGATGTTCTTTATGTAACAAGGATCCAGAAGGAGAGATTCGTTGATCCAAACGAATATCAGAGCGTAATAGGCGCATACTCCATTAACCTTGAAACTACGGAGGCAATGAAGAAAGGTTCCATTATAATGCACCCTCTTCCCAGAATAGATGAAATATCACCTGATGTGGATGATACGGTGAACGCAAGATATTTCCAGCAGGCAGCAAACGGGGTACCTGTAAGGATGGCCCTGATCAGTAAGATGCTGGGGGTGAACTGAATGGAGGAGAATAATAAAAGCACGCTCAAAGTAAGCAAGATCAAAGATGGAATTGTCATTGACCATATTGATCATGGAAAAGCGCTTAAAGTGCTGTCGACTCTGGGAATAAACGGTGGAGAAGAATTCACCGTTAGTATCTTGATGAATGTAAGGAGCAAGACGATGAATACCTTCAAGGATGTTGTAAAGATTGAGAAGAGGGTATTGAAGAAGGGTGAACTTGATCGCATATCTTTGGTTTCTCCAGGGGCAACAATAAATATAATCAAGAACTTTGAAATAGAAAGAAAATTCACAGTGGAGATACCTGACAGCATCATTGGGATTGTTAAGTGCTCAAACCAGAACTGCATATCAAACAATAAGGAACCAGTTAGTGCGGAATTCAGGGTCGAATCAAAAAAACCTCTGACACTGAGATGCGTCTACTGTGACAGAACAATGACCCAGCCGGAAATATTTCACAAAATCTAATTTTTAATTTAAAGGTGGTATATTTGCATTTTCACATCATGAATTCATGAAACACCAAATATCACCTCATAATTTCTCTAATCTTTGATATGGCCGATCCAACTGATTTTTGAATCTTATCGCTCTGACTGCTTAAACTATGATAACCCATGGAACTTCTGGAAATTGGCGATGTTCTATTTACATCAACAATATTGTCTGTAGATTGCCTAAGATCTCTGAGATCATTTCTGGAGTCATAGAACTCAGGATGTTCTCTTTCAGGCATTGATATTATGACAGAAATGGCCACTCCTCTCCCTGCTATCTTATGTGCCAATATAGTTGTTAATTCTCTAGAATACCTCTGAGAAAAATCAGAGACAAGGATAAACGAATGAGAAGAATCGACTTCACTGAGTATGCACTCCGTTAGTCTGTTGTATTCACTGTGTGTTAACATAGTATCTACTCTGAATGCACATGATGTACTTTTCATGTCCATACCATTGTACCTTGTACCCTCCCAGTGAACCTCATATGCATTTTTCTTACCAGTTTCTTCTATATATCCGACACTTTTCGAAGTATTTCCAATGATTATGCTTTGACCTTTTTCTACGCTTTGTATTGAGGAATAGAAGAATCCAGATGTATCATTTTTCATCCTGACTCTATTCTGCAATTCAGTCACACCCTCACCTATAAAGATAAGAGCACATTTCCATCTGCCAAAGCCCTCTGATACAAGGCCTATTTCCATCTTTCTTCTGCTTCTCAAGATCTCTTCCATCATCATTTTACCTCTTTTTTCTATCTCTGCTCAAATCAAAAGTGCCCTCTTCTTTCATGCTTCCCTTACCTACTATTCCCCTTAAATCTCTGGTGGAAGCCTTCTTTACCCTAACAAGTTCCTTTACAAGATTCTCGTCAAATGCTCTGGCGATAATTGCAGAGATCAATTCATTTGTGCTCCTAAAATACCCCTCATCAACGATGGAATTCAATATCTCTTCGTAAGCCGGGGGAAGGTCCATGCAAATCTGTGAGCCAGATGTTAATTTTATCCTGTTATTTGCAATGAATTCTAAAGCACTGTTCCTGAGGAATTCAGAGCGATTTCCATACTTGGGGTTGTGATTTAAAAAGCTGTCTATTTCAGACAATTCGTCCTCAGAGATTCGCATTGTTATTTTTGTATCCTTAGATTCATTCTTCATGATAATTAAACATAATAATCTTAGACCTATATTAACATTTGTGTATGTATGTACAAATTATAAAACAGTTTCTTTGACATAATTAAATTTATGAAATGTAATAATACAGTATTTGCAATACTAATAACACATATTATTATTATTACATTTCAAAAGGGTGGTCAGGATGTATAGACAATTAACTCAATTCCACATAATTCGGTTATGCTCGACTGGGGGTTTATAAGGAGAAAAAGGGTGTATTATTCAATAAAATTATAGTGTTAGAAAATCATATTAATCAGCAATCAAGATAATCGAGATACGAGTGTTACAATTATTCTTAGCATTCATATTTGATTTTCGGAGTATAATTAATAGGGGATGTCCGTACCCTGGACAGTCATGGGTCCTTTTAATTAGTGGGTAAAAATATTAAGCAAGATTGTAA
>JAJZYV010000229.1 GCA_021797955.1 Thermoplasmata archaeon | reverse complement strand
ATCTCATCAAGATAACTTCTAAATGGGGATCGATAGTAGTACCTGCATTGGTGACGGAAAGGGTTTCTGGGAACGAGCTTTATCTCCCTATGAATGGACAGGGAGAACGTGGGGTTAACAATCTTACTGGTCGCATCATGGACCCGGTCAGTCATACACCAGCATATAAGGAACTTCCAGTTAGGATTAAAAAGATTAACAATGGGGATGGTAATTCTCCGCTGCCAAAGGGCAACCCTAGATTCTATTCAGCTATGCCGCAAAAGGGAATTATGATTGAAAATAAATGGAAAAGAAAGGACTACGTAAAACTAGTGATGGAGTGATATAAAAATGGCAAAAAGTATAGAAACAATGGAAAAAATTGACGACATGGACAATTTGATTGAACTTACAGGCTTGGTATCTGAGCATTCTGGACAGATAAAGGAAATGATATCTCTGATTGACGTTATTGAAAAATCTGGGATTTTAACGTTGGTGAAAGCGGTGCTGTCCGATCCGGACGCGATTCTATCTGTCATCTCCAGTGAGATGCTTAGGGAATCAAACGTTAGATTTCTAAGAAATTCCTCATCTTTAGTTTCACTCCTTTCGCATATTGATCCGGACAAGTTGGACAACATTTCGAGAAACGTGACCGCATCAATCAACAGTCTTGGGGAGGCACCTAAAGGAGAAAATATAGGGATTCTCACTATTATGCAGATGATGAAGGATCCGGATATTGCTGAAGGAATTAGACTGATGTTTGGTGTTTTGAAAGGGATAGGATCAGCCGGAAAAAAATGAATTCAGAATATATTCCTGGATACGATGGTAAATCAGCAACAATGAATGTTTCTCTTGCAATTGTTAGAGATCATAAACTTCTGACGCGACATACAGACAGCGTTGCCATAGAGGAACCTTTGCAGATCACGATCTCGTATAATGGTTCCAAAGCAAAGAACTATGCAATTATAATGCGAACACCGACGATGGATAAATTTTTGGGCACCGGTTTTCTCTTTTCTGAAGGTGTCATAAGAAGCCTGGAAGATATAATTTCGGTACGTGGCGTCAGCGACTTTGGAGTTGCCATAGATAATACAATATCATTTGATCTTAAGCATGAATTCAAAGGCACGCATAAGAGAAACTTTGTAGTGAATTCAAGTTGCGGTGTGTGCGGAAAGAACAGTGTTGATGATATTTATTTGAGAGTTGGAAGGTTAAACAGATCAAGTTTGCGCATTAGTTCAGAGTTTGTCACTGAACTGCCGAAGATGCTGATTCAATATCAGAAAGTATTTGAGGAAACAGGAGGCGTTCATGCTGCTGCAATATTCAATGAAGATGGGGACATTATCACTTCAGCTGAGGATGTTGGAAGGCATAACGCCGTGGACAAAGTTATAGGCTATATGCTGTGGAACAAACTTATACCGGCCCGGAGCTTCATCATGCAGGTCAGCGGAAGAGCAGGTTTTGAGATTGTTCAAAAGGCAGCAATTGCAGGAATACCTATAATCAGCTCCGTCTCTGCACCATCCAGTCTGTCCATAGAAGCTGCTGATGCGTTAGGAATCACTCTTGTCTGCTTCGTGCGTGAAAATGGATTCAACGTTTACACACATCAAGAAAGAGTAATACTTGAATAGGTTTTATCCACCACTTACCATTGGAAATATTGCAATCTCGTCGCCGTTCCTGAGAATCGCGGATTTATCTGTGTATTCCCTGTTTAGGGCTATAAGAAAGTCTCGGGATCTGGGCACTAATTCTTTGTGCTTTTGATTGAGGATATCAATAGCGTCTGCAACATTCCAGCCGTCTCTGATTTCCAGGTATTCTTCCGAGATACCAAGATTATCCCTGATTGATCCAAAGTACTTTATCACTATTTTTGAGCTCATCTTCTTCCTTCCAGTATGGTTCCCTTTTCATCACGGCTTTCCGGAATATATCGTCGAGAAGATCGTTGCCAGAATCGCTCCGGATTCCGGAAATAATATCGGTATAGTTATCGTCCCTCATAAGGCATGGCTTTAGTGCGCCCGTCGACGTAAGTCTTATTCTGGTGCAGTGCTTGCAGAACTCGTAATTATGCATGGGCTTTACGAGTTCGACCACAGCTTTCTTTCCATTAAGGTTAATTGTGTACCTGGGTCGCAAATGAAGGCTATTATACTCGATCCTCTCCGCATTTGCCTTGAGATATACTTCTATACCTTCCAGAGAGACGTGATACTTCAAATATTCCTCAGAATTCTCGTTTTCGCGTACTGTTTCAAATTCGATCAGTTGCAATATAACTCCTTCATTGGATGACAGTTCGATCATTCTAGGGATCTGGTCTATGTTTACATCCTTCAGCACCACGAAATTTAATTTTATGGGATCAAAACCGGCAGATTTAGCCGCCCTAATACCGTTAACAACCTTATAAAGAGCATCGACACCGGTTATGAATTGAAAACCTTCACGATCGATGGAATGCATGGATATGTTTACTCGATCAAGTCCAGCCTCCTTAAGTTTCTGAGCTAGCGTCGGTAACATGATCCCGTTTGTTGTCATCGAAATGTTTCCGGAAATGTGCTTCCTTGTGCGCTTGATTATATCCAGAATATCATGCCTTAAAGTAGGTTCGCCTCCGGTAAACTTTATCTTATTGACGCCATGCCTCGCAGCAACTTCCACAACACGCTCTATTTCTTCGGGAGAAAGCGTTTCAGAATGTACACCTGTTCCCTCCATGTGGCAGAAAAAACACTTAAAATTGCAGGTCGTGTTTACCTGTATTCTCATGCTGGTAACTGGGCGACCGTATGAATCTTTGACCGGGTACATTAAGTTATAATGATAATCTATTAATTAAACATTATCTAGCTTGATTCACTATTTGAGCACAATTATAAATTCTGACTTTAAAGAGTTCCGTCTTGAGAAGATTTTTCTACGGGAAATAACCTAAAAAATATTTCTAGGATATCACGTGTATCACCCCTTATGTAATCAATGAAATCATCCGAGCCGGATTTCCAGAGATCCTCGATCACTTCTCCTACTCCCTTTCCTTCTTTTATGACAAGATTTTTTTTCCTATCCAGGTTCAGGTCTGAAAATGCCTCATGCATAACTACTTCTGAGAGTTTCCTGAGTCTATAATCACCATCGTAGGAGTAAAGATAGTCGGCCACGACATACATCATATCCACTATATATGATGTGGCCAGATAATATTTAAATTTATAGAGCTGTGAGAAAATAGAATGTGATTTCAATTTCATCTGCAGAAGTGGTATATCATAGCCTGTGTGATTGTAACCAATAATAATGGCAGGTTCAAGTGAAGAAATAAGGTTTCCGGACTTTATAAGAATATTTTCTTCCTCTTCTATGCTTTCGTTCTTGGCAACAAATAGCTCGGTATTTATAGAATCTTTGAAGTAGCTTACAGAAACGGCGATTATAGGTTCGTTTGTTAAAAAATCTCGTTGCTTACGAATTATTGTTTCCAGGTCCAGAGAGATCACATGTTCATACCCATATAGACTGATGCACTGTTTGATCAATTCAAAATACCATGGTTTCGTGATTTATCATGCAGTCCAATTAAATAAAACTATTCCTTTTATTAGAAATGTTTAAAATTTTATCGTCAGAGCAATGTGAAATCGTATTAGCAGTGAGCACAATTTTGACTGACCAAGATGTAATTCGGAAAAAATAATAACAAATTGCACATGATGTGGTTTATGAAATATACACAAAGAGATTACTTCACGAAGAAGCAGAGTGATGATGAACTATCACGCGAAATAGTTAGTTTTTTCGCGGAAGAAGGTTTCAGGGTTCAGGAATTCAAATCTGTTCATGGAAATATTGTGCAGGCTACAAAGGGCGGGGTATACAGAACAATATTGGGAAGAGATAAGGCGTATACTGTTGTAATAAGTGAGAATGGGTTATCGCTAACCATAAGGCTTGGAGTTGCGCTCTGGATCGAAAACCCGAACGATACAAATACCGACTCGTTTTTCCTAAAACCACAACTAGCTTTTGATGAAATACCTGAGGCGCTTTGGACGTACCACTTTGAACACGCTTTATGGCATTTTATAGAGACACAGAGGATCGCAGACTGAAGCTGGTGGACAACATTTTTACCACTTCATACCAGTAATTTTTTCGTACA
>JAJZYV010000228.1 GCA_021797955.1 Thermoplasmata archaeon | reverse complement strand
TCTCTTTTCCATTGGATCTGATAGCATCAGATTCCTTTGAGAGCGTATGAACCTCGGGCTTATCACGCTGATCAAGAAGAAGATAGGCAGATATTATACAATGGAGTCACAAATATTATTATCGGATGAGTCTATTGTATATGGAGAGCTAAGAAGAAGATTGTGATCATGGCGATCGATATGGAGAATAAAAAAACAGACAGAATAGGGGAAAATTTGGTAATAAATGGAGATTGTATTGAGGCTATGCACTCCATTGATAGCGACACTGTAGATTTAACCTTCTTCGATCCTCCATTCAATCAAGGGAAGGCCTATTTGAATTTTGATGATGAGCAGCCTTCTGAGGAGTATTGGAAATGGATTGAGGAAGTACTCGATCTGATTAACAAGAAATCATCTGCTGGTGCATCTATCTACTTCATGCAGAGAGAAAAAAACACAGAGGAAGTTTTGCGATCTTTAAGGAAAACTGGTTGGACATTTCAGAATCTAATCATATGGAGAAAAATGACTTCTGCGGTTCCTTCGGAAATTAGATACGGGAAGCAGTTTCAAATTATAGTATATGCCACAAAGGGAGATAAGCCAAGAATCTTCAACAAACTCAGGGCAAATATTCCGCTTCCGAAGAATTACAAAAACGAAAGAAAAAATGGAGTATTACTGACCGATGTTTGGGACGATATTAGGGAGCTCACCTCGGGATATTTTGCTGGTGATGAGGCTCTCAGGGACAAAAATGGAAATAGAGTTCACGCACAACAATCACCGCTTGCATTACTGTTGAGGATAGTCCTTTCTTCATCACTCCCTGGTGATACGGTACTGGACCCCACGGCAGGTACAGGGGTCACCGCTACAGTTGCATCTCAACTTAAAAGGAAGAGCATATCGATTGAGATAGATCCGAATCATTTTGAGCTTATCAAGAATCGTTTATCGTCCTTGCGGAAAGCGGATGACATTGTCAAACTTAGAGCTTATTACAATCCAACGGAAAAGCTTGACGATATCTGGCCATTTTCTAGGCCGTTGGACAATTTTTTGTTCGACAAACAACAAGTGATCGCTTGATTGCTTTTGAAGATATACTGGAACTTTACGCTTCATGTGTGAGACATCTTACCAAGAGGAAAATATCTCTTAATTCGGACATGCTGGAGGTGGTAGCTATCTCTGCAGGAAATAACCTGGCGTATGCAGATGATAGAAAAAGACTACTTGATCTAAAGTTAGATTTTTGGCGAAATGTTGAATGCCCACCAGTCAGAGAGGGGCTAAAGTACTCAACCTCACAACAATTTCCAGATTTTATCCTTCAGTCTAAGAAAACCAATAATGGGCTTGTCAACGGCAGTATCCTTGAACTCAAGGATTCAAAGGGCGGAAGTATTGCTTCTTTCAATTCCACCATACCTACTAAAACGAAGAGCCTCCGTGAAATAGATGTGATAAACCAGACTGATACGGTTTCCAAGATAGTAAAATGCAAAGACGGATCAGTATCTCAAGTGAATGAATACTACGATTTCCAAAGGAATTGTTTCTATTTGGTACGAACGCATCGGGACTCAGACAAGGTGAAAATTTCAATCATTCACGGGTCCTTCTTCGAGACAATACCAAAAGAGACTCTCTTTTACCAGATGTTTCTCAACGCTTTACGCAGAAACCTATCCAATAAGAATGTGAGTTTATCCCCTGAGGCAATGAAGGAAGTGGAAAAAGCGTTATCTTACATGACTGACCAGACAGTAATCGCTTCATCTCAAGAGATAGATAAGGCATCGGTCAAGCCGCGCCTGAGAATTATGGCAGAGGTCCATTCAGAGGGCAATCCCCACGGAAATAACTATGATATCCCAGAAGGAACGTTTAACCTAATCCTACCACAATCTCTGTTCAGTTCCGAGTTAAAAGATGTTATTCTGGCAACTAATCGCGGTATAGACGTTATGGAGATACACCACAAAAGAAATGGAACTCACTACGTATTTTCTTTTCATCCAAAAACCTGAAAAACGATATAGAACACAAGAGTTTCAGCTCAAATTCACCTCGACTTTCACCCACGCATCTTTTACTGATATCTTATTTGTGAGGCCAGCGTCTCCAAACTGCGGTACAATTTCAATATACAGACTGTTGGTAATGATCCTGTTTACGGCAAACAAGATAATATGTAGTTCCGTATCTTTCCATATGACTTCCAAAATTGCTATCTTTGATTTCTGTTCCTTTTATCCATCAAAAGATGGAATTGAACATTCTGCATCATAAGTCAGAGGGCGTTAAAATACAAAATTTACTCCGAAAAAACAAACTATAATTACCATAACAAAGCTAATTTAAAACTTGAAAAATTGAGGAATTATTACCGTCCCAGGACGGTATATTCCTTTTAACTCATCAAAGACTTAAGAATGTTTGAAATGAATAAGAGTTTCGGAAAGAGGATCTATACACCATCTCTCTTTGCTAAGGATATTCTTTACTTAGCGAGCCACCTTCCAGAAATCTTAGAAGCAGTAAGGAGCAGATCTGTCTCCAGGAAATTTGCTGAAAAAATCATGACCGTGATAACGGCAGTCAACGGTTGTGTTTACTGCCAGTGGTTTCATGGAAAGCTGGCCCTTTCTAATGGAATCAGCAAAGAGGAACTATCGGATCTTGTAAATCTACAGTTCCAATCCCATGCCTCCCCTGAGGAGGCCCCAGCACTTATTTATGCTCAACATTTTGCCGAAACTGATCGGAACCCTGAACCGGAGATGACACAGAAACTCGTGGAATTCTATGGACCGAAGACCGCATCCCACATTCTTGTTTTCATTCGGCTTATATATTTCGGCAATCTGGCAGGCAACACATGGGATGCTGTTATCAGCAGGATAAGAGGAGACCCTGCGGAGAACAGTAGCAGAATTTTTGAGGCTTTCTTTGCTTTTGCGGCAATGTGGGTAATGATTCCAGCCATGATTTTCACAAGGAAAGGAGATCTATGAATTTAAAGAGGAATGCTACTGACCCTGGAATTTATAATTCATGTGCCCAGGTGATTCAGACGCCAGGGCTCGTTATATGATTGCCGGTTTTCACCACAGATGGCACAAAAGTTAAACTGGAAGTTAAATTGAAAGGATCAGAATTATTCTGGGAGTAATAATGAAATTTGTAAGCATGATATGATGATACGCTCAGTAGAACTCGGAAAACGTCAATTGCATGGAGTTTCAATTGCTTACTAATCTTCCTGTACTCATTATTGAGTTATCAGTTTGTTTTTGAACCAATCAACGGTTCTTCTAATTCCTATTTCATAAGGGGTGTAGGAGAAATTTGGGAATGTTTTCAGTAATTTTGTACAGTCTAGAACATATGGATCTTCATATTCGTAAAGAAGCTCAACGAGTTTACGGGCACTTGAATTAAAAAATCCAATAGCTCTAATAAACTTGCTGGAAAGCACCTTTATTCGTGCCCTGCCTCCGGCAGAATGAAATATTTCTTCTATGAACTTTCTCGCTGTTATGCTGGGCCCTGCCACATGAAATACCTTTCCGTATGTTTCTGGATCTTGTACCATTAGCAGCGTTGCATCAGCTGCATCATCAATATAGGTGAAATTATGTTCCACATCAGCGTTCATGGGCCATATCACACTTTTATCGTTGATAGCATTGCGAAAAATAGATCCATATAATTCATTTACTACGTTTGGGCCATAGAAATCAGCAAACCTTGGGATGATCACATTTATCTTACCTTTCAGATGATAATCCCACAGCATACCCTCTATTTGGTTTCTTATCATGCCTTTCTCAGATTTTGCATTAAGCGGATGAGATTCATCAACAGGAAGGTACTGGAACCTGCCATAGCCATAAACGTTTCCTGGAAAAACTATCAATGGCCTCGATCCTACACAGCCCTTTAGAATGTTGAGAATCGACCTCAGGTAATATTTTTTCCAATAGACGTAGGGAAAATTGTGACCCAAGTATATGACTGATGCATCCTTACAGACTCTGGAAACTCCTTCCTCATTCATCACGTTAGTTGATATCACCTCAACTTTCCCAGTGTAAAGGTCAGCTGCTTTTCTTTCGTCTCTTACCACTGCTCTGACTGACCCCCTCTTTTCAAGGATCTTTCTTATCACGGAGCGCCCATATGCTCCAGTGGCGCCGAAGACA
>JAJZYV010000227.1 GCA_021797955.1 Thermoplasmata archaeon | reverse complement strand
TCAAATAACATAAGTGATGTGATATATTACCAGTTATCACTTCAGATTTCTCAAACATTATTCTTTCTTGTTGGCACATATTTAATTGCATACGTTAGTGCTAGATTTCTATATTCTATCGGTACTTTCCTTAAAGCTGCTGTAATATCAAGTCTTTTTATTTCTCCTTTTTTCTCGGGAAATGCTGTATATTTTGGGTTACTGTATGGGGTTTCATCAGGTATTTTTTGGGCAGGCAATGCGACATTTACATTGGCGATCTCAAAGACGATAAAGAGGTTTAACTTTCTTTCAATAAATTCTGCAGTATCAAACCTTAATTCACTCGTTGCACCCTTAGTTGCTGGTCTACTTATTGCCTATTCTTTTGCAACAGGTATAGAAAGGTATCTTAACGATTTTCTTCTTGCCTCTATTCTGCTTCTCCTTTCAGGAATTGTATCCCTTCTTGTTAGATCAAGCGGAGAAAAGGGGGGAGAATTTCATGTAAAAAATACAATAATAAAGGAAGATAAATATGGAAAGTTCAGGTTATTATTTTTTACTTCATCAATTCTGGGAATGGTGATGAGTGCAGTTATTCCAGTTTATGTTTTCTATTTGACTAGGAATTTTGTCCTCACAGGTATATACGGGACTGTTACAGCTTCTGTTGGGTTCGTTTCCAATGTAATTGCTCCATATATGAAAAAGAAAGTGAAACGTTATGTGCCTTATGCAATATTTCTTGTTATACTTTCGTCACTTGCCTATATTGTCAGATTCTCATATACCCTAATATTAATATTTCTCGCATCTTCTATAATATTGTTTTTCATAACACCTCTTTCAAATCTTGGTGTGAGTGAATTTATGCAATATCTTGATGGTTTTAAGAGAACAAGACACTTTTGGATAAATAGGGAATACTATCTGGTAGCAGGACGTGTTCTTTCTCTTGCCGGTATACTATTTGTGGCAGACTACTTCTCACTTTATGATGCGATAGCAACGTTGCCACTTTTTGCCACATCTGTTCTAGGATATATTCCAGTATTGAGAAATTCTAAGAAGTGATTGGTTGTGATATTTGATTCTATTTAGTTTGCTTTCTCATTTTATTAATCTTTAACACCAGTATGCCTCCGGAAGGGAACAGAACTTCTATATTATTTCTCTCCACTTTTTTTATCTCAGCGTTTCCACCAATTTTAACGAAATCGTTGTTTATGTCTGATATAATAGATACTGATTCCGGACCATGATTAATCATTACCAAGAATTCTCCATGGTTAACTTCCTTTCTTCCTATTTCTATCCATGGACATGTTGATTCATGTTCCACAGCTACTCCACTCATTTTCCCTATCTCTCTATATATCTCGTGATATTTTTGATTCCAATTATTTTCTTCAATAGAAGATAGAATAAGCTCCATTGGGATATTCATAAAGAAGTTCTTGCCTTTGTTTGATTTGGTGAAAATAGGATTTCCAAACTGATCCTGAGCAATTACTTGGGCATCTTTTACCTTTACCCTATATGAATATACTTGCAATTCGTCAAGAATGAGTTCTATCTTTTCTCCCTTTTTAATCTTCCCAAAGTTTGTCAGGAAGTTTAATGTGATTTTTTCGCTGTAATGAATTCCTTTTTCACCAGCTTCCAGTACATTTTGCAATCCAAATAATTCTTCCCAGAGATAAGTAAATGATTCATGATAATTATTTAGCGAAATCTTACCGCTAATTCCCCGGAATGTTGAAGCATATATGCCTACTTGCTTTTTTTCACTCGCTTCCATGATTTTCGACCAAGATGTTGCCTTCAATGTAGGAGTTGATGGTATTATTATGAGTTTCTTCGATTCTATCTTTTCTGTAATGTTGTCTTCGTAAAATGCACTATTCTCAATGTTTGCCATTTTCATGAGTTGAATGGAAATTGTAAGCCCATTTGGAAATCTACTGAAAAGCTGTCTCTTGTAATTAGGATCAATTGACGTATATTCATTGGATATAAAGAAAGGTACAAGAACAGAGGCGTTAGATGATTCTGAAAAATCTTTACTTTTTATTCCACTGCTTTCCAGTTCCATTATTTCGTCTGAAAATTTCTTGAATAGTTTTCCCGATAGTTTAGGATTTCTGTGGTTATCCATCAATCCAAAATTAAGTTCTATCAATCTCCATTCGTAAGGTGGGTCTTCTATCTGTTCAAAATCTGAACTACACCAGATAAGGGCACCAAGAGAGCCATTAATAAAGGATGACCATAGTATGGAATAAATGAATTCTCCCTGAGAGTCCTCTGATACTTGATTTGTACTAAACCCGAATTCTTCAAGAAAACTTCTGTTATTTCCATCGTTTGAGTATATTCTTAACATAGAGCCATAGGTGAATCTATGTCTTATTTTATCATTATCATAAAAATATATGTGCAGCCCAGAATAGTCCGAATAGCCTTCTATGTTTTGTGGTTCCTGGAGATAAGAAATAACTTCTCCGGATGAAGCCAGATGTTTTGGATCATAAAGTTTTACAGTTTGGTAGAATGATTTTTCAATTGAAAGAGCTTGATACTTATCCTTTGGCTCTAAAACTATGCTCATTTCATTACTCATTAACCATCCTTCGATAGCTGGATGATTCCTGAATCTAACCACTATAGTTTTCACAAACTCAGTGAATTTGATTATGGACTCATAGTCATAGATCCGGTTTTCAGGTGCCCACGGTATAAACCAGTTTCTTCCACTCATATGACCTACCATGAATGTAAGCATTACATTTTGCCCACGGGAAGCACAGATGTCTAGAAATTGAGATAGGTTTTTCAGCGCTTCCTGATTTATTTTCCCATAATTATCTATGAAATCCTCGTCCAGAATGAAACCTCGCAATGTTGTCGTACCAAGCTTTGATAGGGAAGTTATATCCTTTGAAATCTCTTCTGGTTCCCAGTTTTTCCACATTTTTATATTCTGTCTTGTTGGCCAATAATTTACCCCTAACAAGAAATTATCTTTCCATTTATTTTCCATCATGTATGCCTAGAAAATACGCATATTTATATTTGATAGGGATGATCGAGTTTTGACCAAATGTCACTACTGACTGTAAGTATTTTGAATCTATAAATACTGTTTTAGATATTTAGTTTTATGAAAGCGACAAAATTATTGATAGTGTTTGTGACGCTTCTCATGGTAGGTACCGCATTTTATGGAATCATTGCCAGCGATACTCCCTTGGGACATAGTTCACAAAGTGGAAATGTAACTAGTGATGTAGCCAATAGTAATGCTATTAAACCTGGGGGGACTGCCATAGTTTTACCATCCCCTTATGAGTCATTCACTGATTCATTTAATCCTTTCAGCTCTTCGATATATCCTAATGGAATCCAGTCATTAATATATGAACCAATGTTTCAGATTGATCCATTAAATGGCACCACGATTCCCTGGCTCGCGACTAGTTATGCATGGAGCAATGGAGATTTGACACTTACTGTGCATCTCAGACAGAATGTAACATTCAGTAATGGAATGAAATTCAATGCAAGTGATGTTGTCTTTACTTTTAACCTTATGAAGAAGTATCCTGCACTTGACTCATACTCTGTTTGGGATTATATCACTTCCGTAAGTGAGGTAAACCAATATGAAGTGCAGTTTACTTACAAGACACCAAATGTACCATCGTTTTACTACCTGAACTTAGTCCTAATTGTTCCAAAGCAGATCTGGCAAAATGTGTCAAATCCTGTGACATATACCAATCCTAAACCTATTGGAACAGGTCCTTTCGTATTGACAAGTGTTTCTTCAAGTGAGATAGAATTAAGTGCTAATGCCCACTACTGGCAGCCTAATGAACCACATTTGTCGCACATAGTTTATTATGCTTATACCAGCAATAATGCAGCAGACTTAGCGCTTGAAGATGGACAGGTGTCATGGGGTGGTTTGTTTATACCAGGGCTTCAGAAATTGTATGTATCTAAAGACCCAGCTAATTATGGTTACTACTTTGGATATGAAACGCCAGTTGCCGAGCAGATGAACAATATGAGATTTCCATTAAACCAAACATTCTTCAGAGAAGCTATGGGTTTCGCTATTAACAGGACTAAACTCTACATGCAGGGTGAATATGGGTATGAAACACCAGCCCTTGGATTAAGTTTGATGGAATCCCAATCTTCAGTATTAAACAGTACAAATC
>JAJZYV010000226.1 GCA_021797955.1 Thermoplasmata archaeon | reverse complement strand
GTTCCGTCGTCCAATGCCTTAATAATACCACCATCTCTCAGTGCGGAGTTATATGCTACGATGCTGGCCCGGTTTAAATCTATATTTTCTTTCAAAACCAGGAAGTTAGAAGTCAATGCCTCGAACGCAACAACACTTGCCTGCTTGACCTTGGACCAGTATATTGAAGAGTCTCCATAGAATGCTCCGATATCGGCAACAACATCCCCCTTTGCTGGAACAAAACCATCAACGTTGTATATTTCTTCGACAAAGATTTCCCTAATAGCCCAACCAGGAGTTTTCTCTGAAAATAAACATCCCATCGACCTGGCAATTTCTATGGGTTTTTCATTGTAGATTTTGAAGTATTTCTTTCTGTAGTTTTTCGAAAACAGGTCCAGTATGAGGTTATGGTTTAATCCCATTTTCCTGAGTAATCTATGCTCCTTAAATTTCCATTCAAGCATTGCGATTGGATAGGGATCGTGTCTATTTTAGTTTCCGTTACAGAAAATAGCTTTAGAATTTCCGTCATTCATACATTTTTCCTATTCTTGCTTGTTTATATAAACCTTAACGTATCCATTTGAATCAAAGTATTACCTTTGCTTTGAGGTTCGTATATGTTCGTAACTCCTTCTCATATTGGATGAGCCGCTTGTAATAATCAACAGTATGCATTTGAGGAAGATCTTCCAAACCGTTCTTGCATTGTTCAATGATTTCTCTTATCCCGTCATTTATGGTATACTTGGTTTCAAACGACAATAGCTTCCTTGCCCTTTCAAATTTTACTTTATAAGAGCGGTTATCTGGATCGCCATAAAGTTCAATCTTTGTGTCCTCTCCTAAACTTTCCTTAACTAGAGCAGCAATATCTTTTATCTGGACGTTAAGCTTTTCACTGCCCATATTAATGAATTTACCCCCAATTTCGTTGTTTTCTGATTCTAAAGCGGTAATAAATGCCCTGGCTACATCCTTGACGTGAATAAATGGCCTGAACTGATTCCCGTCCCGCATCATCTTTATAATATGGTTTTTATACCCATAGAATGTCATTGCATTTATGACAAGGTCTAGTCTGAATCTCTTGGAATACCCAAATACGGTAGCAAATCTTAGCGCGGTGCTTCTGAAATCCTTGTCATTAAGGAAGAGATTATCTCTCTCAACTGCCACGTTTCCCTCTGCATATGTTGTTAATGGGTTAACCGGTGTAGATTCGTCAGAAAAACCTTCACGAAATCCGTAAACTGAACAGGATGAGGCAACGATGTATCTTTTGGCTCCATGCTTCTTAGCAAGTCTCGCTACTCTTACCCTACCAACATAGTTAATATCCCATGTCGCTATTTTATTAAGATCTCCGGACGGATCGTTGGATAAAGCCGCAAGATCAATGATTCCATCATAACCCTTGAAAAGATCAGCATCGCAAGTTCTAATGTCTTCCCTGATTACTTTAACGCCCTGATAATCATCGCCTAAATCTGTATAGTCCAAGAAACCCCGATCCATTACGGTTACATCATGATTCTTTTTCAGTTCCGGCAACAAAGCACGACCTATATAACCTGTTCCACCCGTGACTAAAACTTTCATAATTTATATACCTCTTTCATTGTTGGCCATTGTCTATCCTTTTCAGAAACCTCTTTCGGTTTTTCAGGCCATTTGATTGCAAGTTTTGGATCGTTCCATACGATACCTCCTTCGCTCTCTTTGTTATACTCATGTGTCGCCTTATACAAAACAATTGAATCTTCCAGCGCGAGAAACCCATGCGCAAACCCCTCAGGAAGCCAAAGGATCTCCATGCTATTTTCACTTAAAGTCACAGAAATATATTGTCCAAAAGTTCTTGATCCCTCTCTTAGATCAACGCCTACGTCGAATATTTTTCCTTTTATTACCCTGATGAGCTTTCCCTGGGCATAGGGTTCACGCTGGAAATGCAATCCTCTGAGGACACCTTTAGTTGAAAAAGACTGATTGTCCTGATTAAAATCCAAGTCTATCCCATGAGCCTGAAAATCGCGTTTCTTATACGTTTCGGTAAAATAACCTCTCTCGTCGCCATAAACTTTGGGCTTGACGACAAATACACCCTCCATATACGTCTCAGAAAATTCAAATGCCATTCTGCTTAATCTCCGCGTAGTTTTTTAAGTATTCTATGGATTTGTCAAGATCCATAAAATTAGTTGACAGCATGCTTGCAGCTTTTTCGTTGTTCAAAGAAGAATCATATGGTCTCCTTGCTTTCGCAAGTGTTTGAGTTTTATTGAGCACAATATTTCCTGTATCAATTTTCAAGCGATTTTTAATTTCTGTCGCAAATTCATACCTCGATATTCTCTTTCCAGAGATATTCAAGATCCCATGAATCTCCTTGCCGACGAGCTCCTTTATTGCAAGTGCCAACATAGTAGCATGAATTGGCGAATAATACGAATCTATACAATTGACAGTTCCGGATTCCCTAAGAGTTTTTATCACAAATAACGGAAAATTCATCTTTATGCCATAAATTCCCGAGGTGCGAATCACTAAACTTCTGTCGTATGCGAATGCAAAGGATTCCCCAACCAGCTTGGTTAGACCGAAATAGTTAATCGGATTAGGAATGTCGCTCTCAACATACATACCTTTCTCTCCATCGAAGACATAATCTGTTGAAACGTGAATCAAATATGAACCGATCTTGGAGCAAGCAGATTCCATGCTCCTTACACTCAGAGCATTGACTTCATATGCTTCTTTTTTATTAGTTTCACAAGCATCAACATTCGTATTAGCTGCCGCGTTTATGACAACGTCTGGTGATTCCCGCAATATTGTATCTTCTATTGTTTTTGGATCGGACAGATTTACATAATTGGCAGAACCTTCTCGTCTTGAAGTACCGATTGATCCTTGTATAATTCTAAGGAGTTCCGAACCAAGTTGTCCGTCTTTTCCAATAATGAGAGTTTTCAATGGCACGCACCTATCTTCTTCCCAATATGTTTTGCGTCATACGGCATTCTTATTTTAATGTTATTCCTCAAGAATTTACCTTTGGCAGCCTTATTCAGTTTATAATTGTATCAATTTACTGCTTGTTTTAAATCTAGAATTAATCCACTGTGAGTACTACTTAAGATATTATTGCCTTTGTCACCATCCATGTGATCTTGCTACCACCATTACTTAAGTGCAGAAAGATAGAGGGATTGGTACATTAGTAATTGAAATGCGCATTTAATAAACAATTTTCTCGATGGGGTTTCACATCTCTATCCTTGAATCTCTGCCAAGCACCAGCTTAAGCATTCTTCCATTGTTGGTGTTACTGGTAATCTTAACATTGGGGCCGACAAGGCTCTGCCTTATGATCGTTCCAGCCTTCAGTTCTATGGTTGTGCCATCCATGACTATGGAATCCTCAATCTCCGCATTTCTTATCATGCAATTTGACCCGATGCTCGTGAATGGCCCTATGTATGAATTCTCGATGATTGTATTGTTTCCGATATAGCATGGTCCGAGCACCCTGGAACCTGTAGAAACATTCACATTATCAGAAATTGAGACCCTGCCTGAAATACCATCTTTCTGATTATGAATGTTTGTATTTATTTTGTCCAGGACCAACCTGTTGCAGTCAAGAAAATCCTCCACCGTTCCTGTGTCCTTGAACCATCCATTGATCACAGAGTACCCGATTTTTCTTCCCTCATCTATCATCTGCTGATATGCCTCAGTTATCTCGTATTCGCCCCGCCCCGAGGGCTTGAGACGGGAAATGACATCAAAAACCATGGGTTTCAGAAAGTACACTCCTGCAATGGCAAGATCTGATTTTGGTTCCTTCGGCTTTTCCACTAATCTGACAATCTTGTCGTTATTCACCTCGGCTATACCAAACTGGGAAGGATTCTTGACCTTTACCAGGGCTATCATACCGTCGTAATTATTGGATACATAGTTTTCATACAGCTTCGAGATACCATCCTGAAGATAGTTATCCCCAAGGAAAACAACAAAATCATCATTCCTAATAAAATCCTTTACGAGACCGATTGCATGAGCGATACCCAGAGGTTGATCCTGATATGTATATGAGATTCTGATCTTCCATTTGCTGCCATCACCATAATAGTTCTTGACCTCGTTACCCCCGACAGATCCAATGACGATGTTTATATCTTTGACGCCAAGTTCAATAATGCTCTCCAGCGCATATTCACTTATTGGTTTA
>JAJZYV010000225.1 GCA_021797955.1 Thermoplasmata archaeon | reverse complement strand
CAATCTTTTATCGCATCTGAACAGTCAAGGCTTCTTGGCCATGATTCTGCAATCTTCTGTCTGCTGTCAGGTTTATAATTGACTTTGAAGTTGGGAACAAATTCCCTAATGGCTTCAGCTAATTCGCCTGGCGAAAATGAGAAGGCTGATATGTTGTACTCTCCGCGATATCTTAAGTTCTTGAGTGGGGCATTAAAGAGCCTAATTGTATTTTCCATGGCGTCTGGCATATACATCATTGGAAGAACTGCATCATCTTTTAGGTAGCATGTATAATCTTTGCCCTTAGCAGCGTGTATGATCATATCTACTGCATAATCTGTTGTTCCTGCTGTAGGCGGTGTTTTATAGCTCAGCAGACCGGGATATCTTATTCCTCTTACATCGAGGTTACTCCGTTCAAAATAGTATTGCATTAGATATTCTGCAGTGAATTTTGAAATACCATACATGGTCCTGGGTCTTGATGCATTTAAAATTGGGGTATTATCCTTTTGTGCTTCCGGTCCGAAAACCCCTATGGTAGATGGTATAAAGACCCTGTCTATTCTAAGTTCTGCTGCTGCATATAGAACATTGTGTGTTCCGTTCATGTTAACATCAAAAGCAAGCTTTGGGTTTTCTTCACCCTTAGCTGAAAGAATTGAGGCAAGATGAAATATATACCTTATATCTTTTTCTTTAATTATTTGTTTTAATAAATCATAGTTTCTTACATCAAGAATAATTTTTTCATATTTATCAGAAATTCTGTCCAATCCACTAATGTCAGATATTATTATATCATTTGATGAGAATTTCTTTTCAAGTTCTAATAATAGTTCTCCGCCAACCTGACCTGCGGAACCGGTCATAAGTATTTTAGACACATCAGGTAATCAATATAGCATTAAAAAAGGCGACGGATAAACTTTTTTCACAAAGTAAAATTATAAAGCTAGTAAGGATATGATATTATGGTAAATCTCGGTTGGGTAGATGATGAAATTGCATCTTTGAAATCTTCAGGAAGGTATGTGCCGATAAGAATTCTCCAAAGTCCGCAGGGAGCGTGGGTCAATATTGAGGGCCGTAAAATGCTCAACATGTGTTCCAATAATTATCTGGGACTTGCAAATCATCCGGAGGTAAGGAAAGCAGCCATAGAGGCAATTGAAAGCTTTGGGGTTGGAGCAGGTGCTGTAAGATCAATTGCAGGTACAGATGAAATCCACAGAAAACTCGAGGAAAAACTTGCAGAATTTAAGCACATGGAGGATTCACTTGTTTATCAGGGTGGTCTTCTTGCAAATCTGGGCACTATACCAGTGCTTGTAGGCAAAGAAGACTTAATATTTAGCGAGGAACTAAATCATGCAAGTATTATAGATGGAACAAGGTTGAGCTCCGCTAAGAGGTATGTGTATAAGCACATGAATGTGGAAGATCTTGAGAAACAACTAAAGGAACACAGGAGTGAAGGAAAAAGATCCCTTGTGATAACAGATGGAGTATTCAGTATGGATGGAGATATTGCACCTCTTGATGAAATAGCAGAGGTGAAGGAGAGGTACGATACCATGTGTTATGTGGATGATGCTCACGGAGAAGGAGTACTGGGTAAAAATGGAAGAGGCATAGTTGATCATTTTTCCTTGGCGGGAAAGGTTGAGGTAGAAATGGGAACATTTTCGAAAGCACTAGGCTCAATGGGCGGTTTCGTAGCCGGTAGTTCTCATCTTATTGATCTACTCAGGCAACGTTCAAGACCATTTCTATTTAGCAGTGCTTTGAACCCTGGCGATGCAGCTGCTGTTCTAAAATCTATTGAAATAATGAGCAGAGATGATTCGCTGATAAAAAAATTATGGAAAAACTCTGAAATCCTGAAGAAAGGACTTATTGATAATGGTTTCAAGCTAACAACAACAAAGACCCCAATAACACCGGTTGTTATTGGAGACGAAAGAAAAACGGTGGAATTCAGTAAGCTGCTGTATGAAGAGGAAAATATATTCGCTTCTCCAATTGTATATCCCACAGTGGCTATGGGAACAGCGAGGATAAGACTGATGCCATCTGCTGTTCATTCTAATGAAGATATAGCAAGAGCGGTTGAAGCATTCGTCTCAACAGGTAAAAAATTAAAAGTAATTTGAGTTCTCGTATATAAAAAAATTAATTATAAACATAATTTTTATATGTTCCTATGATTCACTCGCAATGATTGGAGCAATATTATCAGGTGGGTATGGGAAGAGATTAAAACCTTTGACGGATGAAATCCCCAAATCACTTATTGAGATAAAGGAAAAATACACTATTATGGACAGGCAAATTTACGATTTTCAGAATGCAGGCATAAAAGAAATATACATACTATCCGGTCACCTTGGAGAAAAAATAGAGGAGCGATATGGTAAAACCCACATGGGAATGAATTTTCATTATCTAAAGGAAGAAAAGCCCATGGGCACACTGTATTCAGTGAGAAATCTTATGAAAAATTGCCCTGATCAGGATATTGTGCTTAGAAACGGAGACACAATAACAGACCTGAACTTTAGCGAATTTATCAAATTTTCCATAAATTCACCGTTTCAAATGATAATGTTCATATACAGAATGAAGAGTCCTTTTGGTATTGTCGAGACCCTAGGGGATCAGGTAACAAGCTTCAAAGAAAAACCATTTTTAAGATATTTTATAAATGCCGGGGTCTATTATATAAAATCTTCAGCAAAGGATATATTTTTTGCAGATTATCTTAATAAAGATATAGAAACAACAGTATTTCCTGAACTTGCAAGAAGAAAGTTGATCGGTGCATACCGAGAAGAAACTTTCTGGATGGGCATTGATAGCGAAAAAGATCTGGAAACAGTAAGAAGCCAGTATGCAGGGAGGGTAGATTATCCATGGGGATATATGAAAAATGCCTTTTCCGGAGAAAATATTTCTATTGTGTCATATCATATGAAAGAAAACTCCAGGATGTCGCTGGAAATGAGGGAAGGAAGTGTGATGCGTATTGTTGAAGGTGAAGGTATGGTGCGCTCGCACAAGGATATAATTTATGGAAAGGACACGGTTGTTGATGAACCAGGAAAACTTGAAATCATATGTCATAAGACAACTGAATTTGAAATAATATCAAATTCAAAATAATGGTTTCCACATTACATATGCATCAGATCCATCGCTGTAATAGGCAGGAAGGGTCGATGTTATAGAGTAACCCAGTCTTTTGTAAAATTTTATTCCAAGAACATTGTCAGTTCTAACTTCCAGTCTTACACTAAGAATTCCTAAATATCTGCACTTCTCTTCGAATTTATTCATCAATTCCTGCCCGATACCCAACCCTCTGTACTTTTCCTTTGTTGCAAGTAGAAGTACCCTGGCATCATGTTGAGTTTTCCTGCTTCCGGCAAGAAACCCGATAATTTGCTTACCACCTGCGAAAACATAAAAACCTTCATGCCATGAAAGAAATATCTCATAGACCACGCTCTTAGAATAAGATTCAGATAGAGATGAACTGCAAATCTCCATGACTTCGTCGATGTCCAGAGGATCGAATTGCCTTATTCCCCCAATCTCGAAAGTTGTCATGGCCATGGAATGAATAATTTTTTGATGCATAATAAATTTTGCAAAAGTTATTGGCTAATTGCTTTAACATTTGCCATAGAGTGGATAAAAGAGAGTGAAACGTTATTATCTTTCAATTTGTTGCATCATCTGCCACCGGTCAGAATTGAAAGTGGTCGGATCGCATATTGCTTTAGCCATGCCCGCATTCTTAAATTCATATGGCTTAGCATGAAGGAAAGAGTACTTTCAGATCGAAGCGAATTAAAGTCCATGGAAATTCCGTAAGCAACTCTTGAAGTGGGACGCCTTGCGAAAGCTGAGCACTCAATCCTTCCTAATCGCCTTTCTCCTTCTTATTTCTCTGTTATAAGCATCAGCAACCTCTGTGAAACCTACAGTTCCGAAAATCATGGTATGATCTTTTGAATCCACAACAGCTAGTTTCCCTCCCGGTTCTCTCGTTAGTTTATCCAGAGCTTCATGAATATTTTCATCCTTTGAAATAATCGGTATGTCGGTTGACATTACCGATGAAACTGGTCCACTAAGGTCACCATTAAGGTCAATATTTTCAATGGAAAGGTACCCAACCAATTTCCCATCATCCACAATCATTATGGATTTCGTTTTACTCTCCCGCACTTTACTGACCGCTTCTTTTATCGTGGCATTACTTGGAACATT
>JAJZYV010000224.1 GCA_021797955.1 Thermoplasmata archaeon | reverse complement strand
CCTTGTTGCCTCTGCTCTTGTGGTAATCATAGGCCTTCCTGTAGCGTACTCTGCTGCAAGATACAAGCTTGGTGGGCTGAAACTCATTGGGACAGTTCTATTTATTTATTCCCTTCCCACCATAATCTTCCTAATACCCATGCACAACATAATTGGAAATTTAGGTCAGCTCAATCAGATGACAGGATTGATAATATCATATCCAGTCTTCATACTGCCCCTTTCCATTTGGATGCTGTACAATTTCTACCAGAATTTTCCAAATCACGTTGAGGAGGCGGCAAATATGGATGGTATGAATCTTTTCAGAACATTGAGGCGAATAATAATTCCTTTAAGCTACGATGGAATGTATGTGACGTTTTTGTATGCTTTCGTTTTGGCATGGGGAGCACTGATTTTCCCCCTGGCTCTCACTTATTCGCCATTCAACTTGAGCATATATTACCCTTCAGGAGCACAGACAATAACCATACTTATAGGATCGACAGTCGGTCATGAGGCATTTAAGTATGGTTTACTTGCTGCAACAAGCATAATCAGTATTATACCATCATTAATTCTTGTCATAATAGTAAGGAACAAGATTGATAAATTGTGGAGAACCGGAGGTAGTGTAAATTGACAGAAATCATGATAAAGAATCTTAAGAAAAACTTCGGGAGTTTTAGGGCACTTGACATACCTGAGTTGACATTCAGCGAAAAAAGTTATCTCACTGTTCTTGGACCCTCAGGATCAGGAAAAACAACATTTCTCAGAATAGTAGCAGGACTGGAAAGTGCTGATGAAGGGGAGATGACTGTAGATGGCATGAATATTCTTAGGGAACCGCCATGGAAGAGAAGTATTGGACTGGTCTTTCAAAATTATGCTTTATATCCACATTTATCTGTGTACCAGAATATTGCAACTCCTTTAATTCAGGCAAAATTGAGCCCCGGGGAAATTGATAAAAAAATCGAAGAAATAAGTCAAATTATGGGACTTAATGACAAGATGGAAAAACTTCCCAAGCAGTTAAGTGGTGGCCAGCAGCAGAGGGTAGCCCTTGCAAGAGCGGTTATAAAACGGCCAAGAATTCTTCTCCTAGATGAACCGCTTTCCAATCTGGATGCAAAGGTGAGAGTGGATCTTAGAGATTACCTGAAAAAGATACAGAGAGAATTTGAACTTACCGCTATTCACGTGACTCACGATCAGGCAGAAGGAATGGCGTTGGGGGATCAAATGGTCATTATTCACAGGGGAAAAGTTGAACAAACGGGCATACCAGAGGAACTGTATAGAAAGCCCAAAACAAGGTTTGTATCCGGTTTTGTGGGTGAGGTTAATATTTTAAAACCATCCACTGCTACCCTTTTTTATGGTGAGCAATTTACCAACAATGCTGGTTTAAGATATGAGGATATTCTACCTGATCTGAATGGAGAATTTACCGGGAAGGTGGTTGAAAACCAGTTCATGGGTTCCAGAAGAATGATCAGCTTCATGTTCAACGATGAAAAAATAAGGTGCTATACGGAGAGGGATCATCTGAGCAAGTTACATGGAGACATAAAGTTCAATGTGTCCAGGGAACACATGATTATTTTCAGTGATTTTATCGAGGAGGAAGAAAGCTGAATCTACGAGTCCCCAACGAATTCCTTTATGAATTCTACTGCCTCAGAGAGCTTTTTAACTGTTAAGGTTGCACTGGATTCTCTACCGAAGTTACTGATATATAAAGTCTTGATTCCAAGATTGATACAGGGTTCAATATCATTGACATAATTGTCACCGATGCTTAACATATCTTCGTATTTTAGGGAATATTCCAGTGATAACTCTTCAACTATGCTTCCTATCCCTGTGGGTTTTTTGGCACCATAGATTATTTTCTTGAAGAAACCTAGGATACCCAGTTGTCTCAATACTGGAACTGCGTATCTTTTTGGAGTGTTGGTGGCCAGAACATTTATTGCCTTAGTCTTCGAAAGAATGTTTATCGCCTCTATGTTAGGATAGATTTTTAACAACCCCTCATTCATTTTCTCCCTTGTCATTTGAAAAGCCTTGTTGAGATGTTCTGCCATTCCCTGTCTTCTTGAAATTTGTGCAACTATGGACCACCCGTCTTCGCCAATGTATTCCCCCTTACCACTTAACGCGTTTTCCGTCTTTGTCAGAAATTCCTTATTGACTGAGCCTGACATTCTGTAGACATTTAGCATATATTCTTTGTATGATTCGTCAGAGTGGTATAATGTTCCATCGAAATCCCAAAGGATTAATTTGGTCATTTATTCGCGCCATCTTCCAGTAAAGAAATGAGTTTGGACTTGATTTCAGGATCAATGTCTACTTTTTTGCCTTGCTGATCGATCCAGACAACGACAGTCTTGCCGCTGGAGAAAATTTTTCCATCTTCTTCTCCTTTGATTAAATGCGAAAAAACACAACTGGTATTTCCCACCTTGGAAATCCAGGTAAGCACAGTTGGGTTATCATTGAAGCGAATTGGAGATTTAAAGTCTATTTCAGCGTGATTGACAACAAAATTTACCCTTTCTGTTTTGAACCCATTCAATATTTCCTTGATAAACCCAGTTCTTCCAAGCTCCATATAAGAGAGAAATATTGCATTATTTACGTGACCAAGTGCGTCAAGGTCACTGTATCTCATCTGAACGCTAATTTTGTGAATTCGGTTGTCCATCATATCGGTGATTAATTTCAGAGATAATAATTTTCAGAGATTTGTCTTGAAGGATAGTTAAATATTTAATAACTAACTTTTTACTAATAAAAATTTAATACGACTATTTAATTTAGATACTAAAAGATTCAATTTCATTGAGCGAATAGCTTCTTGAATTAAATCCAAAAAGTGGTGATCACGATTGCAGGGAACTGAAGAAAGAAAAGTACATAGTTACACAGAAATTTGGCGGGATATCGGAAAGGCTTACAAGATAATGTATAAGGGAATGGATACCTTATTTCAGCAAAATGGATCCAATGTGCTGGAATATCGAATTTTAAGAGTGCTGAGTGAAGAAGGCCAGAAGACTATGGCTACCCTTGCAGAAATGAATTTTGTTACCCAAGCGTGGATCACAGGCTTAGTGGATAAACTGGAAGATAAGGAACATGTCAAGAGAATAAGATCTAACAAGGACAGAAGAGTAATCTATGTTGAAATTACCAAGAAAGGTGGGAGCATTCTTGAGGAAATGAAGAAGATTCACGATGATTTTCTGAAAGAATTGCTGGCTTTTGTGAGCGAGGAGGAGGCAGGCCAGATAGAAATTTTCGTTAGAAATTTCAGAAAAAGCTTGGAAGCAAAACTAACTACTTCTGAAAATAAATAGGATCATTCCAAACAATATAATCAAAAAAATCAGCAGACTTTCCATATTATTCCCTTTCGACTCTGTCCTTGAATTACTGATTCCTTCAAACCCGCAGGAAATGTTTGCCATTATAGGCAACATGCTTAGGTTCCTATAAAATTATTTGCCAACATAAAAAGCTTATAATAAACGTTATGTCGTCATTTAATTTTTATTCCTCACTTTCATAAAGAGCGTACATTCGCAATTAACTGGGACTTGAAGTTACAATCAAAAGTAATAAATTCTAATGTTTAATGACCCTAGGTTGCTCCAGTAGTGTAGCCAGGCCAAGCATAAGAGGCTCTCAATCTCTCGACTCGGGTTCAAATCCCGACTGGAGCATAATCATTGAAGAATAAATTTTGACCGGTTTTAACTGACTTAAGAAAGTTTGAATCTAATTTTTTCTATTATTAATTGCAAAGTTATAGTTTTCACTTTGATAGCAAAGACTCTATGATAGCGTCAGTAAACATTTCGGTTCCTGAGGTTCCACCGATGTCCGGTGTTTTGATTCCCTTCTTAATTACCGAGAATAGAGAATTTTCCAATAAGGTTCCATAATTACCATATCCCAGCCATTCAATCATCATAACTGCAGAAAGGATCATTGCCGTGGGATTTGCTATGCCTTTACCCGCTATATCTACCGCACTACCATGAACAGGCTCAAACATCCCCCTTTCCTCAGAAAGATTTGCACTGTAAGCTAATCCTAATCCACCAACCGTAGCAGCACCAAGATCTGAAAGAATATCTCCAAACATGTTTTCAGTAACAATTACATTTAGTAAATCCGGGTGGAAAAGCATGTATTGTGCCATTGCGTCTCCATACATGTATTGAGTTTCTATACCAGGGTTATTTTTAGCAGTTTCGTTGAAGATTTTCCTGAAGAACGCAAAGGAT
>JAJZYV010000223.1 GCA_021797955.1 Thermoplasmata archaeon | reverse complement strand
GATCGTCGATATTTTTTCCACTGGGAAATTATTTTCTATCAGTTGCTTCTTGATTTGATCAGAGACAGCAATTAACCTGTCAGCTAACTTAGCAGCCCTGAGCTCCAAGAGGTGATTTATGATGAAACGTTCTATATTCTGGAGACCCTTTATATTCGGCTGCGGGCTATAAAGAGGATCATGAATAGTATATACAACCGGTATATTTGGAAAAATTGTCTTAATTATTGTAGTTGTAATGCTAGAATTAGAATGAACAAGTGTTACCCGCTTTTTAAATAAATATTTTATGGCTTTAATGGTGACTATCAAGCTAAGCATTGCTCCTTTAATAAAATAGATGGTCTGATACTTGCTTTGATAAGCCATATTGCTTTTCACAGGAATGAATTCTAATTTTGCTTCGGGATCTGGTTTGCCGCGTCCAACAAATGTTACATGGTCGTAAATCTTTGATGCGGACTTAGCATAAAGATATGATAAATTATCTGCACCACCTGCTTCTGGTACTTCATGTACTCCTCTTGAAACAACTAGGATTCTTGTCAAACTCTTATCTCCGTACTATTAGGGCTATATGTTTTTTTCCTTCGAAGGGATTTAAATTTGTCGTATAAACTTTTATCCTGACTTTCTCCGATTCGATTTAAGGTTGTACTTCTCTACAACCAAAGCCATTAATATGACAATAGCTATGAAAATTGGCTCTATAAGTTCACTTTCAAACAAGTAATGGTTTCCGATGAATAATATTTGGGCGGAAATATTTCGAGAACTATTGATTAGCCATGCATTAAGGCCAACGTCAGCCACAATATGAATGGTGGATCCTGAAAACCGCCATAATGGATTATAAGTTTGATCCAAAACAATAACACCCCATCCTTTTGTTTCTAGCCTTATGTTGTAATTTGAATTTGTTGGGTTTTCATTGTTGAGGATCTCGAAGCTAGGAGTTGAATTTGTATAGTTATGGGTATAGACTATTTGGGTGAAAGTGTCAAAGTATGTGCTATTTGAGATGCAAAGAGGAACAACACTTTCGTTTGCTATAGAAAAGCCGCCAACAAAATTGTTAAAAAAAGTGTGTATACTTTTTTCATTTGTTAAGTTTACAGCCATCCTGTTATAGGTCATTTCCGAAAAACCTGTCCCTAAAGCCATTGACCTGGCATAGACCAATGAAGAATTATATCCATGTACTTTCAATGTTTCTAGGCCTGTTTTAAGGTCAACATTAGATTTGCCTGTTAATGAAGTGAAAGATATCGAGTTGGAAGAAATCCAAGGCTCATTTACTGTTTTTAATCCATTTCCTTGAGCATCGGTATAATTTTCAATAACGTAGAAAGGTACATTGAACTTTGCAGCAGAAAGGATTACACTGTTTGAAAGTTCTTGAAGAGTGGTAGGGGATACTATTATGCCAGCTGCGTGCGATACTATTTCAGTTGGGTTACTATTCAGGTCTTTTCCATTAATTAACGGCGTACTGGAACCTAGATACCATGGTTCGTTGAAGATTTCATACAAGAGACCATCATTGCCATAATATACATAGTATGTAGAAGAAAAAGATACAGATGATGAGACATTGTTAAGAGTATATACTTGCTGCAAATTTGAATAGTTTAGGGGATTTCCCAACCCAGTTTGATTGTTAAGTGCAAAATATGATTGCTGTGGATCATAGATTGAGCTTGAGGCATATTGCCAGTTCGTATAGTTCGTTGAAACTATGTATTTAACATTTACAGCCTCTAAAAACTTAGTCATATTATTTGAGAGACCATAAGTCAAGCCGTTACCCACCAGAAAGTCCATAGCCCGGGAATAAGGTGTGCCTGCTTCAAACATCACGACATTTCTATTAGAGTAGTATGGGGACATGAATGAAGAACTCTGTGAAACCATACCCCACGGGGTCCTTTCATATGTTACACCAAAGGGTATTGCAAGTACATTCCCGGAAGTATTTCCAGAAATATCTGAATATGCTGCGGTATATTGAGACGGAAAATTAAATTCACTGGGGGGAACGCTAAAAACTTCAAAGTTTTGTACAAATGGGGTAATTAGAATCAGAAGCACACAAATTATTGCTAATATTTCCCTGTAACTGACGAAATGTAAAGCTTTGCGGACAATGCCGTCGTAATTAGTATCTTTCTTAAATTTATTGTACTTCTGTGTTAGAAGATCAAAAAGATCATCTAGTAAAAATGAAAGTATTATTGAATATGAGAATACTGTAAAGACAGTATACCTAAACAGAGCTGGTATGGAGTTAAAAAGAGGGACATATTCATAAAGAGAGTAATTAAAAGTTGATAATCCAGGGTAGAAGTTCCCAGTGGAAATTATACAAGATATAATAGCCACAAAATAAAGCAACCATAGGGATCGATTATTCTTCTTAACTACATAAAGAAGGATGATTGTCGGGAGAAGAAAGTAAATAAAAATAAAGGGGCCCTGAAAAAGGGCATAAGTATTATGATGTAAGGCGAAAAGAGTGTAGGAATTATCGCCGATGAAGCCTATGAATGAAAGTGCAAAAGATATCCCTCCTGTCGAACCGAATCCTACTAGATTGGAAGTAATGTTTGTAGTGTATTCTGGTCGAACACCAAGGGCATATGGAATCAACCATGTTAATATAAGTCCTATAAACAGGAGGGCTCCGATGGTAATAGATTCAATTTCATACAAAGAGTACTTCTTTTTAATCAGTCTTTTTATAATCAAAAAAATCGTGAATGGTACCGCAAAGAAAAGCACCATATAGAGACCGCCAAGATCACCAATCGACGTTAAGATATACAAAAGTATGGCCAGTATGCTGAAAGTCTTTGTATTTGGCTTGCTGAAGGCTATGTATATTGAATAAAAAAATAAGGGCATTATTGAAAATGTGATCATTAATGCGAAATGGCCTTCAAAGAACTGTCCCGTCTCTATCATAAGCATATAATATAGGCCTGACACTAACGCTGGACCAGACCTTTTAATAAGTTTGAAGCATAAAAAATAAGCTGTGATCCCTGCAATTGAAAAAGTTATAAATTCAATTATCCTTATAAGCGTCGTAGGGTTAATCAAAAGAGATAGTTCATACAATATGGTCGGGCCCATAAATCCTGGCAATGGCTGACCCCAATCAGTTAAAGACATCCAAGTGTTTAGACCGAATCGCCGATAAAAAAAGAATGTCATAAAACTGTCCAAAATATTAGTGCCTAGAGGGAAACCTGTCCCGCTAAATGTGAATTTAAGTACTATAATACCAATTACAACAAATATCGAAACAGAAATCAGGTGAAGATGATTTTGTCTCTCCTTTAAGGAGTTTGCAATGTTTATTTTGATGGATCGAAATGATTGTGTTAAATTAGAAGTTATCGTTCATAAGACGTAATTATTCTTTATGGTGAACCTAAGTCTGGATCTGAATTAGCTGATTGTATCTGAGAGGAAAACAATTTTAATAGTTTCATTGCTACAAGTTGAGTAGAAAAATGTGAAACACTATCTTTACATGAACGAATAATATCTGCAGTCTTTCCAAGGGAAAGAATTTCTTTGCATTTTTTCAAAAGCGATTCGTACGAGTTTCAAAATAAACGAAAGGATTCCCGGATAAAGTTAAATATGGTCCCTGCTTAGGAATGGTAATTACAGGAGTGCCCGAGGCAAGGGACTCTAGTACGGGTAGACCTAGGGCCTCGTAATCAAATAAAAATAATGTTGCCATTGCATTTGCATATATTTGCCTTAACTCTAATTCATCAACGTACCCCATATATTTTATTCCATGTATTGAATATGGTCCAAATGATATAAATTCAATTCCATCTTCCTTTAGTCTTTTGACCATCTGAATGTCACTTCCTTTAAGACTTGCAGTTGGCAAAGCAATGTATTTTTTATCAGGTCCCTCGAATTGAGAATTGAATTTTTCTGTATTTACTGAAGCTACGCACATCATTGGTAAAATGCCATAAAATGTCTCCGTCATAATAGAGGTCCAATCAGAATTTGATAAAATTACATCAAATGACGACATATTCTGTAGTTCAGATAAATGAAGAAAGGGCAAAATGGGAGTAAAAAATGCTTTCAAAAATTTAACTTTTGGAGTTTTGTTCAAAATAAATGGGTATTCTATCAACTCCATTACAACAAGAACAGACAATATATGGTTTGAGCTTTGATGTTTTTTTAACAACCTCCCGATGTAATGACCCTCATTAGCAAATACCAAGACAACATCAAACTGTCCATCTTTACTAATAGATT
>JAJZYV010000222.1 GCA_021797955.1 Thermoplasmata archaeon | reverse complement strand
TTCGTAAGAGAGGAAATGATGGCCAGCGGAGTTTTATGATTTCCATCATCATATTGCTGTGTCAGCTGGCAGACAGAAATGAAAAAGGTCGTATCGCATATTGCTTCATGTGTGCCGGCATCCGTAAAGTCAGATGGCTTGGCATGAAGGACAGAGTACCTTCTGCCACTTGGAATCTAAGCCCATGGATATTCCGCCAGCAACCTTTGAAGCGGGAACCTCCGATGCTTTAACATGGAGATGATGTCAGTAATTGGGAAATTACCAAGCCTCGTTTGCGATTTTATACTGGAGATACAAGACGGCGACAACTATGCTGTTTAGGAATATGCCAAAAACATAGGTCTATCGCACTTAGATTGAGGAAAGCCCCACTCACTGAACTAATCCAGCTTATGTTTTCTCATTCAGGCTGTTCGATTCCTTAACATTAGTAAACGAATTTTTATAATTAATAGTCCCATCCAAAATTAAAGGCAATGGCAAAAATTTTTGTTGTAAGGCACGCTAAAACAGAGGTTGTACCAAACATACCTGCTGACCAGTGGAAGCTCAAGGATGGTTCGTTTGATGATATAAAAACAATGATGAAGGGCGTAGATATTACCGATGTCCAAACCATATATTACAGCCCGCTTCTCAAGGCAAAAAATACGGCACTGATTATTGGTGAGATTTTCGGCATTGCATTAGAAGAACGTCAATGCTTGAGAGAAGTTGAAAGATACTTTGGTTTTATAGATGAGGAGATTTTCAGGACACGCGTTGTTGAATATTTTTCCGGGGGTGATGATCGGAATTTTGAAAGTTATACTAACGCCAGAGACAGGATAATTTCCTGTTTGAAAAGTCTTACAGCTGGGGCTCCCGGGAAATCCATATTAATTGTTTCTCACGGAATGATTATTTCAATACTTTACAGTCATCTCATTTGGGTTTCCAAAGGTTATAGAGATTGGCAAAAAATTAAGATGCCTGACCTCTCTATATTAGACATGGACAATAATATCGTTGAGAAAGGGTTTTTCCAGGGTTCCAGAATTAGGAACACCTTATGGCCTGGCCCGCATGGAAAAGATGATTCTTAACCATGATGTTAAGAACTAGAGCTTAGAAGCTGCACCAAGATTAGAAACATACGTCTTTATCAATGGCTCTTTGTCTCCAACTTGTGGGCCATCTCAATGAACTAAGTATCCACAGAGTCCATTCTTTTCTAATCTCTCTCATTGCCGATACCTGCTCTCCCCTCTCTTTTGAAGGCATTTCTCTTGCCAAATGATAACTTTTAAAAGTGTTATTTTGACCATCATTTTAAAGGGTTTGGCAAACTATTGAATCCACTCAGTAAAAATTTGCCTTCAAATGTTATTCACTGTCATTAGTGATTATTCATTGAAAGTACTGCCTTAAGAATCCATAGTGTTTCCTTTGAGTCAATAATATTAATATACGCGATGAAGATAAATTTACATAACGATGATTGATAATGACGCAGAAAGAAGAAGTGAAGATTTACCCGTATAAAAGTGCGACATTTCATAAATTGAGCTTATTTTTCCAGGAAAGAAAAAGTTGGATAATAGTTGGCATTATATTTTTGATTCTAGGGATTATATTCTTCATTTTGGGAATCAGGCAGATCTCTGCTTTCGACCAGCTTTACTTCTACTGGAGCTTCACCTATGTTAATCCCTTTGTTAATCTCGCTCCAGGAATTTACCCCGGTTTTCCTTCAATTGTAAAAACTTATGAGATTCTCATACCGTGGGTTTTAGTGGGGGTTGCATCTTTTGTGTTTGGAGTACTTTTTCTGGCCAAGGGATCGGGAAAACGTTCATTTAGAAAGAAGTAAAAATAAAAGCCTCAAAGTGTTGCACAAACGCGACATCCTCCCTCCCCTGAAGGAGCAGGCTTCCCGTTTCAGCGACTGGAGTCCAGCCATCCTAACAGATGGTTCAGCCGGTCAGGGAAACAGGAAGCCCCGTCCGATAGGGTGGGGAGGATGTCACTGTCTGATAGGTATTCTTTGGATCTCTTTGATTTCATCGAAATCCGCATCATCTGTTATAATTTTGAAGATATTTCGCTCGATTGCGCAAGACAGGTGAATAGAATCTCTGGGTTTCAGGTTGTATTTTTCACGGAGGGCTTGACTTCTTCTTATTATCTCATCGTCTACTGCTATAAATCGCAGGAATGGAAAATTCAGGAACTTTTTGCCAATCTCAATAGCATCGGTTTTTCCCAAGGTTCGTTCGACAACATAAGAGACTTCATCCCACGTTAAAGTTGAAGTGTATGCTTGTATATCTTTTCTCTCTATTTGTGATAGTATCTCTCTTGCTCTTTCAGACTCTTTAAAATCACCGTAAAGTACCGGGTATAAGAAAACGTTGGAATCAATGTAAAACGTTTCTTTCATATTGCTCCTCGGTTATTTTCTTAATATCCGCCCTCTTCGTAAGCTTCCTTGAATAAGTTGTACAGTAATAATCCACATAGGTTACTGATTCTGGTTTGAGTTTCCGTATTATAACCGAATCATCCATAATATCAACAATAACTTCAGAATATTCCTTGATTCCGATCTTATCCCTGATGTCTTTTGGTATGACTACCTGACCTTTAGGTCCTACTGTTGTTTTCTTTTCCATATCATACTTATATGTATAACTTACATATATACATTTTTAGCAAGCCACACATAATGTGATGGAGTGAGTTGCATAATACCCATGAATTCCACTTTACAGGAGAATTATGTAACATAGTTTAGATTATTAATAAATAAATTTGCACGTGGAGTTAACCCCAAGTTCTCCCGATCACATTTCCAGGAGAAGGATATCTTTATCTAAATCATTCAATTTTTAGCATCTTTCATATATAGCTGGTTAATTCCTTATTACACAGCGGAGGTTGTCGAGCTAGGTTAAAGGCGATGGATTTAGGGTCCATTCCCGTAGGGGTCCGAGGGTTCGAATCCCTCCCTCCGCATGAAAACCAAAATTTACATAATGCTTTTGAGGGTGTTTATTGTTTAACACCTCAAATTTTCTCAAGGTTATGTTAACCATAATTTGTATGATTATAATTTTCCTGATGATACAGTTAAATTAAAAACCTTGAGAACACCATTGAACGTAGTCTGCGACATTATCTCTAAAGAGGTCAGATTGACCCAAGCGCTCACATTATTCAGATTAAGCAGTGCCTGTGAAGGTTGGTGACTGTACAGCATTAAAGTTACACTGACATTGTAATTTCCCTGAGGTATGTTTATAGGGGACATCACAACCGTTAAGCTATCATTCGAGAATTCATTCCACAGAACCAAAACAGTTCCCACACCTGTGGAACCCATGGGTCCAGATATGCCAGCAGGTTCCTGTAAATAATTAAAATTGCCATACCCCGGATTATTTGCTGCTGGTGAGATCATTACTTTCATTGAAAACGTTGAATAATAAAGTGAAAAATACGTACCATTTTGCGTGGTGGTTGTAAGATTTGTTATGAGATCAGTCTCCGTAATATTTTGTGGTGAAGAATTCACGTTAAAAATAGGCGCAAAAGCTATTGGGACGCCAGAATAATGTTCGAGGCTGAAATTGATCACAAAAACTGCACCTGTGGAGTTGTTATAAGGATCAACATAGAATGTCTTCTGACCGGTATTCACAAATATATCTTTGCTGAAATGATCTCCTGTTACATACACAAACGTTGACGCCGAAATTACTGAAAAGATCAGTACGGCAGCAATGATGACCTTCAGGCGTCTTTTCATGTTTGTAAAATATAGAAAAGCCTATATTTTAAAATTTCGCTCATCGGAATTTCATATCTGTGGAAGAACTCTACTTGTTCCCGTGTAAAGTTCCTGTTTAAAATCTGCATGACTGTTATAACCTGAGTCTGGAAGCGTCTATGGCTCAGTAAATATTAAAATATGCTCCTTCAATCAATAAAAATGGAACCTGTAATAGTTGCCCACAGGCTTGATATTCTTGGAGAGGGCCCAACTTGGGACAGTAAAACCCGTAAAATCTACTGGGTCGACATCAAGGGGAGAAGGTATCATTCCATGGACCTGGAGTCAGGAAAGATAAGCACATTCAACTCAATTGGAATGATCTCGTCAATCGTTCCAACTGATGGAAACTACATGGCGGCAACAGTTGATCACGCTTACTATCTCGTGGATGGCAAAGGCCATCATGAGCTCATTACAGAGATCGGGAGCAGGAATGACGGTTGCAGATTCAATGACGGAAAAGCTGATCCTTTCGGAAATTA